>JAGXTA010000001.1 GCA_018333535.1 Deltaproteobacteria bacterium
TCGATCAATGCAAGATGGGCTTCACGAAAAAGGGTCTTCCTAACCAGCCCTTTTTGAGGGGGTCCAAAGGCCCCCAAAATTGGCAAAACAGTTAGTAGCCGGTTTGTAAGTATATGAATTACAAAGGTTTTTACTTGGTTAGGAAATGGCCATATCATGTATTAAATTACCTCAATAATATCAACATGTTAGAATTTCGTGAAGCCCTCTTTAGCAAAGGGAGGTTAGGAGGGATTTTAATAAGGTTATTGTTACAATTATGATTCCCTTAATTGATTCCCTGAACATTATCCCTGAGTCAAACAGATTATGCAATATGTAACTCCATATGCCTTTTCCATTCCTCCAGGGAAGCGGTTTTGATGAATGGTTTTGCCTCTTCTTCGGTCATGGTCGGATTCTTATATTTGATGCCGAAGAACTCACACATCGCGCTGAAGAGATAAGTATTGTCCACATGTCTTTGGAGCCCCAACTGTTTTGCCTTATAGCCATAGGAAAGCAGGATCTGGTCTTCTCCCGTGTGATTGGTGGAGGTAAATCCCACATTCCCTCTTCTCACAAGTGAGGGACCTTCTACAGAGACCCCTTTCATCTTCGGATACGTGCTATGGGCCAGAATCATCCCCATCATTGCGTCCGGTTGAATCAGGTAATCTCCATGAAAGGGTTTGTAATCGGGTTGCATCGCAGCCTGGATCATGGAGGCCTCTTCCCCGGTGATGCGATAGGTGGTGAAGTGTTCAAAAATATCCCTAATTTCCGCCCGGGTGCCATCTCTCTTCAATCGTGTTTTAATCACTTCAAAGGAGGCTTTGATGGGTTGATATTTCTTCAAGGCCTCGGTGGAATCATTATATTCAGGACCGGTCCCGTTGATCCCCCAGCCTGCATTGCCGTGGTCAGAGGTGACGATGACAAGGGTCTTCGGATTCACCTTCAGAAACTCATCGATGACGGCCAATGTCAAATCTAGTTCATAGGTATCAAGGATGGCAGCCCAGGCATCATTCGAATGATTGGCATGGTCTATTCTTCCAGCCTCCACCTGTAAGATAAACCCCTTCGGGTTACTGGAAAGTTTCTGCAAGGCGATCTTCGTCATCTCCGGAAGGGCTGGTTGTCTCTTTCCAAGCTCCGGCTGGTTGAGCCTATCCAGATAATAGCTCATGTGGGACGAGCTAAAGACGCCCAGAAGGGGTTTGGAAGAGGAAAGGGTCTCCGTTGAAAGAAGATTAACCCTCTCTCTGACCACATCGTAGCCTCCATCAGAAAACGCTTTAAAAAGATCATTCCCATCTTTTCGCCTCGAGGGATCAAAAAATCTGCTTCCCCCGCCCAGGAGGACTTCCGGTTTGAACTTCAAATAATCCATGGCGATATCATCTTCATTGTCTCTCTGGAGCTGGTGAGATACCCATGCTGCAGGCGTGGCGTGGGTCACCCTTGTCGTAGTCACCAGACCGCAGGCATAGCCTTGTTCTTTGGCAAGTTCCATAATGGTCTTAAGCGGCCTGCCATCCGGAAGCGAGGCAAGGACACGGTTTGATGTTTTAGTCCCTGTGGACCAGGCAACGGACGCTGGAGCGGAGTCTGTCACAATGCTGGAGAGACTTTCTGTGGACATATATCCGACATTCGAATGAACATCTTTCAACTTCGAATAAAAATTCGTCCCTTTCTCTCCATGGACTCTTGTTCTGACTTGATGCATCCCTTTGATGACGCCCAGAGGCATTCCGTCTCCCACTACAAAGATCAGGCCTTCGCCTCCGGAAGGTGAAAATCCCTCGGAACTCTCTCCGCGCCTTTCACTGGGGAGGAATGTGTAGATCGCCCCTGCCCCCATGATCTTCAATACATCTCTTCTGCTCACCCCGGACAAACTTTTCTCTTTACCTCTTCCTGCCTTTTCCATCATCAAACCTCCTTTTTTCCCCTTCGAGACTCTCTCGTAATAGGAAATAACCGATTTTTTGAAGAGGGGGAAGAGGCGGTCGGGTGGAAAAGATTTAGAGCGGTAACCTTTAACCTTTCGGATTCGGGCGTCCCCAGCGTATGAACACATTCGATTTGATACAAGCGACGATTTCCCATCATCTAAAAGACCCGCATTCTAAATCTTTGGAACCTGACTGCCTCTTCCCCCTTTGCTTGCGTTTACGACACTGCCCCTTTTCCAGGAGAGAAAGATAGCGATTAACCCGATGACGAGAAGAATCCGCCAGACATCCTGAATACCTTCGAAAGAAGGGCCTCTTCCGGCCTCCGGTGAGGTTGCAGGGATTCTAAACGCAATGACCATCTCTGCGAAGGCCACTCCGATCACTATCCCCAGATTCCTCGATAGGGCTAAAAAGCTCGAGGCCACACCCACATTCACTTTCGGAAGCGATCCAATGATGGCGCTATTATTGGCCGGACTAAAGAGTCCGATTCCGATTCCAAGGATCACCTGTCTCCATAAGATTTCATAATCGCTAACCTCCCCCTTAAGAAAAACAAAAGAGAAGATTGCCAGAGAAGTGAGGATTAAACCAAGGGTGGCGGGAACTCTTACCCCGACCCAGTCCGAGACCCTTCCTCCGATCGGCGCCATCACCATCACGGTCAGGGCAACCGGGAAGATCAACATCCCTGTCTTGGAAGGGGAATATCCCGCAATATTCTGGAGGAAGAACGGAATGACGAAATTGTGGGCGCCATTCATCCAGAAAGAAAAAAAACTGGCTCCAAGGGAGGAGATGAAGAGCCGCCTTTTGAAGATGTTTAGGTCAACCAGAGGCGAAGAGGATTGATGTTCGATCACGATGAACAGGCTGAGGGAGGTCAGGGCTAAAAAGATCCACCCCCAGAAGAAAGGCGTGGACTCCCAACCCACACGGTTCAGGAAGAGGAGAAGGGAGGTCACAAAGAGAAAGAACAGGAAGGCGCCCCGAAGGTCCAACTCCACCCTGCCCATTGTCCCGTCCCCTTTCAAAATCTTTAAAGAGAGGAGCGTTCCGATGGCTCCGATGGGAATATTGATGAAAAAGATCGATCGCCATCCAAGATGCTCAACTAAAAAACCTCCGATCAATGGACCGGCGATAAATCCTAAGGAGACGACAGACCCTAACATGCCCAGGGCCTGTCCCCTGTCCTTTTCGGGAAACGAGGTCGTAATGATCGCCGGGCCAATGGCCATCAGGGCGGATGCCCCAAGCCCCTGAATCAACCTTGAACCGATGAGAAAATAGATGGTGGGCGAAAACCCACAGAGGGTTGAGCCGAGGGTAAATGTTAAGAAACCGAGGAGAAAGATCTTTCCCCGGCCGAAAAGGTCGGCCAATCTCCCCATCAAAAGCAGGCACCCTGTGATGATGATCAGATAGGCCATCACCACCCAGGCCACGGTCTTCAGGTCGGTATGCAGAGACCGAACGATCGTGGGAAGGGAGATGCCCACAATGCTCGCATCGAGCGTGGACATAAAGATGCCAGTGGAGATGGTAAGCGTCGTCCACCATCGGCTATCGATCTTGGGAGGAGACATGAATAGAAATTTAAACAAATTTCCATTCTTTATGCAAGCAAACGGATGCCGGGTGTCGGACCGGGTTGAAAGGTGGAGTAAGAAGGGTTAATATATATGATAAAATTTTCACAGGTTAAGGTCTAAAAAGGAGCAGAAAAGATGAGCAAAGAAATTCAAAACAGAAAATTCAAAGGTGGTTCAAAATATGTCCTCGATGAGGAATTAGCCAAAATCGTCAACATATCCATCGCCCTTGAAATGCCCCTCCTGCTCAAAGGAGAGCCTGGAACGGGCAAGACCATGCTCGCTCATGCCATTGCCGAAGCCCTTCAGATGAGGTTGATCGTCCTCAATGTCAAGTCGAGCATGAAGCTTATTGATGCCCTCTATCAGTACGATACCCTCACCCGGCTCAATGACAGCCGCTTCGGGGATTCCAAACGGGATGTCAGCAACATCGAAGATTACATCAAAATGGGAAAGATCGGGCAATCTTTTGCCTCCGATGAGAGGGTTGTCTTGCTCATCGATGAGATCGACAAGGCCGACACCGACTTTCAGGACGACATGCTCGATGTGCTCGACCAGATGGAGTTCGATATCATTGAGATCGACAAAACGATTCAGGCAAAGAACAGGCCGGTCATCGTCATTACATCCAATGCCAAGAAAGATCTCTCCGACCCATTTCTTGGCCGATGCAATTTCCATCACATCGCCTTTCCCGAGCCTGACATGATGAGAAAGATTGTTGAAGTCCATTTCACCGGTATCGACAAGGAGCTGCTGGATAGCGCTGTCAGGACATTTTACCGCCTCAGAGAGATCAAGGGCATCGAGAAGAAACCGGCGACCCGGGAACTGATCAACTGGATCAGGGCATTGAGATCGGATCCCGATTTCCGGGTGAAGGATCTGGTCAAGGGAGAGGTCCCCTTTCTCGGCATTCTCTACAAGAAAAGCCCCGATTATGCCGTAGCCCAGAACGCCGTCGGACGGTTCAGAGCCTAAAAGAGGTCGAATAGTCAAATAGTCATTTAGTCTCATAGTCATTAATCTTGTAGACTTTGGGTAAATGATATGACTATGGGACTGCGCGACTATCAGACTATAAGACTTTGGTTTTTAAACATCTATGTTCGTCGATTTCTTCTACTTACTTAAAAAAGTTGGCATTCCGGTCTCTCCGACCTCATTCTTGAGGCTTCAGAAAGCCTTGAATATGGGGCTGGTCAATTCCGTGGATGACTTCTATACGGCTGCCCGCTCGATCCTCGTAAAGAGCGAGAGATATTTCGATCTCTACGATCAGGTCTTTGCCCACCGCTTTCAGGGAGTTGAGTTAAAGGAACCGGAGGCCATCGAAATTTCAGAGGTTGCCCGCGCCCTTCTCGAGGAATGGTTGAAAAACCCAAGAGAGCTGGCAGACCTCCTCGGCATTAAGGAAGAAGATTTAAGTAAATTGACTCCCGAGGAGCTCCTTCAGTACTTTCTCGACCGTTTAAAAGAACAGACCGAAGCCCACCACGGCGGGAAAAAATGGATCGGGACAGGAGGAACTTCTCCGGTAGGCCATTCCGGATACCATCCCGGCGGGATGCGGGTCGGAGGGGTTTCCCGAAATAAGTCTGCCGTCAAAATGGCGATGGAGCGAAGGTATCGAGATTACTCCCAGGAAGGTCCGCTCACCGAATCTCAGATGGGAGAGGCTCTGAAGAGATTGAGGAACATGGTCCCTCATGGCCCGAAGGACAGGGTCAATATCGACGAAACGATCTACGAGACGATGAAAAATGCGGGCGAGATCGAGATCGTATTCGATCAAAGCCTTAGAGACCGGTTAAAGGTGATCCTGGCAATCGACAATGGCGGATGGTCCATGGACCCCTATATCGGACTCGTGCAGACCCTTTTCAACTATGCACGGGCACAGTTCAAAGAACTTAAAACCTTCTTTTTTCACAACACGATTTATGACTACCTCTGGGAAGATCCTCAGAGGCGGTCAAAACCATTTCCTCTGGATGAACTGCCTCGCCTCGATCCTGAGACAAGGTTCATCATCATCGGGGATGCAAGTATGGCTCCTTATGAACTGCTCTCCACGGACGGGTCCATCTATGTGGGAGAGCGGTCCGGAAAACCCAGTTATATGAGACTCGAATTCATTGCCAAAACCTTTCCTCACTCCGTCTGGATCAATCCGGTGCCCCCTGTGGAATGGGCCTACACCCGGACGATCCTCCACATCCAGGAAATCTTTCCCATGTTCGAACTCACCCTCGACGGCCTCGAAAAAGCAGTCGGCCACATCATGCGAAAGAATTAATAGGCAAATCGCGCGTCGATGTCCTTTTAACTTTTCCTGACAATTTGATGACGACTATTTCCGGGTTTGTGTCGAGGCGCATGGGGGGTCCCCAGGTGCCGGCCCCGCTGGAGGTAAAAACCAGAAGGTCACCAAACCTTTTGAGCCCATAATCGTAACCCTTATAGATTTTTGAGGTGATGAACCGGAAGAGAAAAACCTGCCCCTGATGCGTATGACCCGAAATCTGGGCCGAGATTCCCTGATCTCTGACTATCTCCAGATCAATGGGCACATGCTTTAAGAGGAGGCTCGGCTTCTGGCGGTCGATCTCCAATTTCTGAAGAATTGCCCTGAACTGTTTCTGATTTCTCGAATCCCTGTAACCCACGCCGATGATCTGCAGACCGTCGATCTCCACTTTCTCATAATTCAGCACCCGTATTCCGGCGCCGCGAACAGCATTGATGTAAGGTCTGTTGTCATAGAACTCTTCGTGATTTCCGGTAACAAAATAGACGCCCAAGGGAGGAGTAAGCCGCGACAGGGGCTCGACCATGTGATGGAGATCCATTGCCTCTCCGCCGTCATAGAGATCGCCGCCGATAAAGACAATGTCCGGCTTAAGATCCTGAATCATACCAGTAATGCGCTGAGCAAAACGGTGATTTCTCACCTGGCCCAGGTGGACGTCGCTGATCCAGACCGCGGTTTTGCCTTCCCACGCAACGGGTAAATTAGGAATCGGCAGACTGACGGTGTTGATGCGAATGATTCCGGCATTGATAAACCCATAAAGGCTTCCTATCAAAGCGATCCCGAATAGGACGATGATCAATGTTCTTCGATCCATGGGAAGGTGGAATAACCTCATCAGGCCATAGACGGTCCATGCAAGGAGAGAGGCAAGAAAGAGGAGATAAAGGATTCCCAACCAGGATACGGAGGCCGTATAAAGGGTCCGCGCCAGGAGGTTCGAATAACGGAAGGAAAAAAAAGACGAGCCGATAAGGCTGAGGGACAACAGGCCCATGGCAACCCGCAAGGTCCAGAGCTTCGCCGGATGGGTTACTCCAAAAAAGGGGACCAGGGTCCTGTATAGAAACCAGTGGCCGAAAAGGAGGATCGATTGGACGACGCTGACAAAGAGGAAGAATCGCATAGAGGTTTAAATATTATAATGGATAAACCTCCGGTTCGCCATGAACCTTCAGGTCGCAGCTTTTTTTCTCCAGTTTACCAGGAAGATTCCCACGGAGACCAGGGGAAGGCCCACCATGAGTGAAAAGGTGAGTTCTTCCCTGATAAAGAGGATGCCGGAGAGGACGCCGAAGATGGGCGTGAAGAAGGTGAAGGCGCTGAGCCGGCTCACGGAGTATTGATGGATCAACTTGAACCAGATAAAATAACTGATGAATGCCACTATCACCGACTGATAAAAAATAGAAGTTAAGATGAGGGGATCGATCCGGTAAATCCAATTCGGTTCAAGAATAAGGCTCACCACAAATAGAATGGGGATGGAGAAGAAAAGCTGATAGAGAAAGGTATGAATCGGCTCAACCTTTCCTGCCATATACCTTTTAATATAAAGAGTGGTGGCTCCCCATAAAATCCCCGCAGTAATTTCCAAGAGATCGCCAAGGAGCATATTGGGTTTGGCGGTCTTCGGTTTTCCATAAAAGACAAAGACAATGCCCGCAAAAGCGATGACTAAGCCCAATGTCTTCAAAAGGGTCAGCCTGTCCCCTTTAAGGAAGAAATGGGCGCCCACCGCCACCACAAAAGGGCTCAGGAAGACGAAGACGACGGAACGGGCCGAATCCGTATAAAGCATCCCAAAATAGATGCAGGCGAATTCCAGGCCGAATAAGAGTCCGACCACGATTCCGTGAAAAAGCCGAATATCCGTATGGAATAATTTCTCCCCCTTTCGGAGGCAGTAAATCGCACCGCATATCGAGGCGATGAGAGAACGAAGGGTTGAGGCGAAGACGGGAGAGATCCCCTCGTTGGAGATCTTGATGGCAGAATAATTAAATCCCCACAGGAGCGTCAGGATG
Source organism: Deltaproteobacteria bacterium (assembly GCA_018333535.1). Classification (GTDB taxonomy): domain Bacteria; phylum Desulfobacterota; class BSN033; order BSN033; family UBA1163; genus RBG-16-49-23. The sequence continues at coordinate 7,889 of JAGXTA010000001.1, forward strand.
AGAATAGCCAGAATCGCCTTTAAATCTAAGTAGTCTTTGCTCTCCATAAAAACCTATCTTGAGGTGAAACTTTAAAAAAGATATTTTAAAGGGAGATGATAATTTTAAGAAGACATATCATTCCGAAAATCTCCCCTACCCCTCTTTGCCAAAGAGGGGAAAGAGAGATTTCCCCTGTCATGTCCTTGCAATTACGAATTGATTAATAACATACATGGACAGGAGTGACAACAAAAAAGGGACACTAGGAGTGCCCCTTTTTTCAACAAAAATAAAAAATCATTCAACCTTGAACTGAACATCCTTGATCAGGTTTCCATTCGCATCCTTTATCTCCACTTTCCAATCCCCTTTTAACCCTCTTAAATTCTTATCGGCGTAAGTCCTCCATTTCGAACCCATCTTCAACGGCAAGCTCGTTTTCAACTGCTCCTTTTGACCATGAATCCAGACAAATGAAATGTCCATATCTTTGGGAATGTTTTTGGCTTCTAAAAAACAATAGACTTTCTCCTGTGTCGCTGGAAATTTATCCGCAACACCAACCGGCTCTCCTTTTTCCACTCCTGTTCCCACAACGAGTCGGGCAATTGTGATTCCAGCCTGCTCCGGCTTAGGTTTTTCCTGCCCGTAGGCAGAAGAGAGAGTCCCCCATGTCACGAGGACCATTAATAGAATGAGTGTCATCATCTTATGGTTCTTCATGTGAACCTCCTTCTTTGGATTTTTCTAAAGGGATATATTCTCTGCCCTCTTTAAAGCAGGAATTGGGCCGAAGAAGTGGTACCAGTGAACGTTATTTTATGTGGGTTTGTCTATCCACTCTGTATGTCATGATCCGATCTCACGGATCGGTATCTTATTCATCTTGAGCCCCAGAGACTCTGGGGGAATCCCCATGCTCAGCCCCAGGAGCTGAGGATAGAGAAGAGAGGGAAGAGGAGGATTTGAACCCTGCTGAGAGAGAATCATCTGCTGAACGGTATCGAACTGAATTTGACAATACGTGCAGGCGGTGCAGAGATAATCCGCGCCTGACTCTCTCCCATTGTTAAGTTTTTTTAACGTCATCTCCGTTGACAACTCATCATGGCTCCCCAAAAGAGGAGCCCCACAACATTCAAGCCTCATCAGCCAATCGATGCTTTCCGCCCCGGTCACATTCACTAACCGCTCAAAAATGGTGGGGTTCCCTGGATCATCAAACCGTACAATCTGGCTTGGCCGCAGCGCATGACATCCGTAATGGGCGGCAATTTTAAGCCCTTGAAAGGGTTTTTCGATCCTCTTCCTGATCGCTTCAACCCCCACCTCCTGATCAAGAACGGACAGGAGATGCTTCACCTCAATCTTTCCTTCGTATGGAATACCCTCCTGCTGAAGAACCGCATTGACCTCCTTCCGAAGAGAGAGGTTCTCTTTCAGAAGAAAGTCCGCTTTTTTCAGGGCTCCATAGCAACACTGGCATAAGGTCATCACATTCAGCTTCTTCGTTTCGGCGAGTGCCAGATTTCTCGCCGATGCCAGGAGAAAGGTTTTGAAATCGATGTTCCGCAAAGGGTAACCGCAACAGTTAAATTCCTCGATATCGATGAGCTCCAGGCCGAGTCGCTCTGAAACCAGCCTGGATGAGGTCTCGTACTGTTTCAATCGAATGGGAATCTGGCAACCTAAAAATAGTGCGAATTTCATCATCTCTTCTCTTTCGTGTATCTGACGGCTAAATTCTTGAGCTCATAGAGCACATCGGTCACGGATACCCCTCTGGGACATTGCTCCTGGCATTGATAGCAGGTGAGGCAATCCCAGAGCATATTGGATCCAAGGGCCAGGTCCCTCAGTCCTAATCCGGCGGCGTGCATAATCTGATGGGGCAAGAGTCCAAGGACCTCCTGTGGATTTTCATAGTGGCCCACCACGGGACAGACAGTCGTACAGGTCTGGCAGCCGAAGCAAACCGAAAAGTTTTTCGCCTGGGCGGAAAGGTCCAACCCGCCTTTGAATTTTTCGTCCACGGGGATCAGATGGAGAACTTCGTCCTTCTTCTTCATTAAACCGCATTGAGCCGAAATCGCCTCCCTTGCCTGTGTGAGAGGCTCTTCGTAATCTCCTGCAACCGTCTCCCCCTTCATCAAACCCCGGTAATACGAGAGGGGAGAGAGAACCGAAAGCTCGGGGACTCCCCTATGAAGGAGGAGTTCCCTGACTTTAATCCACAAATTCTGCAGATCGATCCCCACTGGACAAACCACGGTGCAGCGGTAGCAATTGGTGCAGAGATAGACGCCCTCTTGAAGCTCCCGGATCTCCTGTTCCGTAAGCGGGCTGCCGGAAGCCAGCGCCTTGATCGAACCGACCTTTTCGGAAGGGAGAATATTGATGTTTGGTATTCCTTCAAAAGCGATCGCCACCGAGCAATGGGAGGTGCACATGGCGCAATGGGTGCAGGCGTCCAGCTCCATCAGCTGAATCATGGAGAGGTTCTTCCCCATCCAGCTTTTGGAGAAACGCCTGGAGTGAATCAGAGTTTTACACCAATGGAGAACTTTACTCGAAAGGCTCACATTCATTTTTCCCCCACAGCAGCCTTGATCAAAACAACGAGAGGGCTGATCAGGATATGGAACATTTTACTGAAAGGAAGGTAGGCGACCAGCGCTCCTGTCAGAATGGCATGGATATACCAGCCGAAAGGATAGACCACCTCCCAGCGAATAGGAAAGAGACCGAGAAGGAGCGAAATGGGATACCCTATAAAAGAGGGAAGCGCTTCTGAAAGAGGGAGGGCTGTTTGAAGAATCCTCATTCCTTCCACCCAAAAGCCTGTCAATAGGATCGCTCCGATCAGGCCGAGGACCACATAATCCTGTCTGCCCGTGACCGCTTTTTGGGTCTTCCCCTGGAGGCGCCTCATGATCGCGGCCACGGCTCCAAGGATGATGCATAATCCCAGGAAATCGTAGATGAACGCAATAGGAGGAAAGTTCTTATCGAGCAACATTGCCACCTTCGAGCTCATCGGAAAGAGAGCCGACAGGAAGAGGAGAATCGCTCCGATCAGAAACCGGATAAAGATGGGAAGGTAGATGAGACTGTGAATGGTCCAGCGGCCGACGCCTTCCTTCAGAACGCTTCTCAGCAGGAGGACATCCACAACAAAGACCTTGAGGAGAGTCCATATCCTCCTGGAGAAGATGACCTGCCACGCTTTCTCTCCAATGTAGGAAAGCTTTTCACGGGCGGTAAAGGAAGGCTCAACCATCGTCCCCTGAAACCAGAAGAAGAGGGTAGCCCCAATGCCAATGAGAAAAAGGAGGATGGAGACAATGGAAACCGGATCATTGAGCGTCACCGAGCTGCTATGGCAGCCCATGCAGATCAAACTCTTTGCAGGAAGGACACGAATCGGAGCCCCCACCTGATTTTCAGGAAAGTGACATTTCTTGCAGGCTTCCTTATTTTTGAAATCGGCAAGCCGGTGGGAAGTCATCTTGAGCGGAACGCCCTCTTTGATCTTGGCTAACACAATCCGGCCTGTCTTGGGGTCCTTTTTCACCTCTTTGGATTCATGGTGGCAGGCCTCACAGTTGACGCTCCGATGAGGATCATGGGCCGTTCCCTCACCGTGATATCCATGGCAGGAGACGCAACTGAACCGGTGCGTTCGATGCGGGGAGGAGGCGACTCCCTCATGGCATTGGATGCAGGCGATCCTGCGATGGACCGTCTTTCCATACTCTTTCGGGTCGATGTAAACTGAAACCGTTTTCCCATCGACCTTCTTCTCCACATCCTTCTTCTCGTGACAATCCATGCAGAAGAGGATCGCGGTGGCCATGCCTTCGTTGCTATTGAGATTGGGCTGACGATGGCACCGCAGACATATCTTCTTCTCCGCCTCCATCCTCTCTTCATCGGTCAACCCGCGGCTGTAAGAGAATGACGGAAGGACTCCGGAAAGGACCAGGATGAGGAGAAGAAAGAGAAGATCCTTCCTCACCCTTCGCTTCTCCTTCTCTCCAGGATGTCGATTTAAATCCTCCCATTCGAGAGGATGATGCTCCATCATCTTTTTGGCTTCCATCTGACCCGTAAAGATCGACTTGTCCATGGGAAAGACGTTGGCGCGGAGGTGGGCATTAAAGAGATGGACAACAAAGATAAACCCCGTGGCCAGGAGCGCCTCGTCACTGTGGATCGTATAAGCGATGTTGAACCAAAACCCTGGGAAAAACCGGGAGAAAAACTCCGGGAACCAGAGCAGGAGTCCGGATCCACCGATAAAGGTGATTCCCCAGAAAACCGCCCAGTAATCAAATTTTTCCCAGTAGGTAAACCGGCCGAATTGTGGCGGAGCCCCTTTCCCTGAAAAGTAACGAAGGTGCTGGTAGAGGTCCTGAAAATCTTTTCGCGAGGGGACCATGGAAAGGGGTCCCATCAACTTCCCTTTCAACACAATTAGGTAATAGGCCACATAGAGCAGATGAAGAGCAAAATAACCGAAGGTGATTCCGGCAAACCATCGATGAAACAGTCCGGCTCCCTTCACCCCTCCCCAGAGAAAAATCAGCCCCTGGGCCCAGAAGGCTTCGGGATATTTGAGGGGTAGCCCGGTTAAAGCCAGGCCAAGAAAGGTGATCATCATCACCAGGTGAATAAATCGATGAAACACATTAAACCGCCAATAGACTTCTTTGTGATCTTCCTTCACGGACATAAGGCTAATTCCTTTTTAACCATTCATGGACTTTCCTGAGAATCCAGACCAGGGTATGAGAGTAAAAGAAAGCCAACACCGAAAAGACGATAATTCCAAAGCCAATTTCAACCCAGCGGAGGATCTTTAACTTATTGAGCTTCTCCACATCCTCTTTCTTGACCCCTTCTTGGGAGGCGTGGATCACGTAATCCGTAAAACGGAGCCGGGCATTCGGATGGCACTTCTGGCAGGCCTCCAGGGCGATTTCTTTCTTCTTTAATGAGAGGCAGGTATGGGCGCCGTGACAATCCGTGCAATAGGCAGAAGCCTCATGTCCGAGGGTGGAACCTGCCTTTCCGTGATAATTTTCGAGATAGGTCTTCTTCTCGACCGGATGGCACTCCCCGCACATCTCTGTCATCCATCTTCCGAGCGTCAGACGCGACTGACCGGAAACGACGTAATGGGTGACATGGCAGTTTCCGCAAGTCGGCCCATCTTTCTTTCTCTCCACGAGCGCCTTGGCATGGGCCCCCTTGAGATAACGCTGGTAGACCTGGGGATGGCACTTTTCGCATTTCTTATAATCGTAAAGAAGAGTGGAAGACCTGCTTAAGAGTTTTGGGTCAGGATGTTTCACTCCTTTTTCTTCGATGTTTGCGTGGCATTCGGAACAGGAGATGCGGCCATGAGAAGACGATTGAAACTTAGCCATGTCGACAAACCAGGAGCGCTGGGGAAGAATCTTCTCGTTAGCATGGGCAGGAGAAACCGCCAATCCAAGCAGAGAAAACAAGACGAAAAAAGGTATAAAAAAAACTTTCAACATTTTTTTCTTCCTGATTGGGATCATGGAATAGAGTCTATTCATAAATGCCTTTTTCCGTCATGCCGGACTTGATCCGGCATCCAGACGTCGTCCCGACCCCGTATCAAGTGCGGGGTAAACTCCAGTCGGGAACCATCTCTAAGACTGGATCCCGGTTTTCACAGGGAATCCTGGATTCCCCGATCAAGTCGGGGAATGACGACCTTCTTGGTAGAGTCTACATGATTTGTGGTCTTGGCAATAGCCCTGCCATCTCGGCAATCTCTCTGACCTTCTCCTCCCACTCAATGGCCATGATGTGGATCCCACGTATCCCGGGAAGTTCCTTTAACCGCTGGATCGTCTCCACACAGATTTTGATGCCTTCCTCGGACTGTTTCTCCTTGGGCACCCCCTTTAAGCGTTCGATCATCTCATCCGGCACGTCCATCCCCGGCACCGAGTTCTTCATGTAACGGGCCATCCCCACCGATTTGAACGGAGTGACTCCGGCCAAAATCGCCACTTTCTCATGAAGTCCACGATCCCTCACCATCTCCATCCATTTCTCAAATCTCGGAATATTGTAGATGCACTGCGTCTGCAAAAATTCCACCCCGGCTTTTGCCTTCTTGCCAAGCCTTGCTGCCCGAATCTCAAAGGGATCCGCAAAGGGATTCTCCGCCGCCCCGATAAAGAGCATGGGCCTCCCTTTCAACTCCTCTCCTTCGAGAAATTTTCCATCGTCCCTCATCGTCTTAACGGTTTGAATCAGCTGAATGGAATCCATGTCAAAGACGTTCTTGGCCCTCGGATGATCTCCGAACTTCTGATGGTCTCCGGTCAGGCAGAGGATGTTGTTGATCCCCAGGGCCGCCGCCCCCAGAATGTCGCTCTGTATGGCAATCCGGTTTCGGTCCCGACAGACCATCTGAAGGATGGGGTCAAAACCCATCTCTTTGAGAATGAGGCAGGCCGAAAAGGAGCTCATCCTTACAACCGAGGTCTGGTTGTCGGTCACATTGACCGCATCGACCGCCCCCTGAAGAAGCTTCCCCTTCTTTCGGATCACCTCGGCATCCGCCCCTCTCGGCGGCCCACACTCCGAAGTCACCACAAGTTGACCACTCTCTAGGATACGTTCAATATTAGATTTTGTTTTCATTCCTATTTCTCTCCTCAGAAATTAAAGCCTGATATGGGAAATCCGAAGCACGAAATCCGAATTTCGAAACAATTTCAAAGGACCAAAATATAAAATTTGCAAATTCGAATTTCGGATTTGTTTCGGATTTCGATATTCGAATTTCGGATTTATTGCTTTCATAATAACTTCAGATCTTCCCTTACTCTCTTGCGCGGTCCTCCATCTCTCGACGTTCTCCAGTCCTTGATGGGGATGATCTCCTCGTATTTGTCTAATTGGTTAAGCGCTTTTAGCCGGTCGATAATGAGCTGCCAAGCACACTCCAGATCCTTGTCCACCTCGCATTTGCCATTGGAGCTCCCTCCGCAGGGCCCATTGAGTAAACTCTTGGCACAGCGTGCGATCGGACAGATCCCTCCGGTCATGTGCAGCACACATTCCCCGCACCCCTGGCACCGCTCGGACCAGACCCCCTGCTCAAGCGTGACTCCCAAAAAGGTGGTGTTGACAGCGGGCAGGACGGTTTTATCCCGGTATGTCTCCGCCACATACTGAATCCCGGCTCCACACGCCATCGACAGGATGACCTCATAGTCCCCTATGAAGGGATGAATCTGATCGATATACTCGTGATCGCATTGCCGTTCCAGGGTATGTTCCCTGATCTCTATCTCCTCGCCATCTTTGGCTCGAGAGATCTTCAGCTCGGAAGCCAGTACTCCCACTTCCCGCTCACCCCCCGTGGCGCTGACCGTCACGCATTCGTTGCACCCCAAGAGCAGGATCTTTTTGTAGGGCTTAAGCATTGTCAGTATTTCTTCTAAAGATTTTCTGTTTGCAACAATCATCTGAACCTCCGGTTAAGGTTTAAGGAGCGCTACGTTTGAGGAGCGCTTCGCTTGAGGATCAAAGCGTTTGCCTCAAGTCCTGCCTTGCGGGACGCTCCTCTATCCTTAAGGTCAAGGATTGACCGCTCCTTTCTTCTTTTTCACAGGACTTGGCCCCAACGCCCTTATCTTCTCCGTCATCTCGCGGGCCACCTCTGCAAACCGCTGACCCTGAGCCGAACTCATGTTGTACATCTCCACCCGGCCGGACCCCAATCCGACCTCTTCAAGCAACGTCTTCACATACTGGACCCGCTTCTTTGCCCTCAGGTTCCCTCTCAAAAAATGGCACTCTCCTTCCAGACATCCTGCCAAATAGACTCCATCCACTCCCGATTCAAATGTTTTGAGAATGAGAAGCGTATCCACCCTGCCCGTACAGGGTACCTTCACGATCTTGACGTTTGTCGGATAGTTAAGCCTCATCGAACCTGCCAGGTCCGCCGCACTGTAGGCTCAATGCTCACAACAAAAAGCCAATATCTCCGGCTCAAACTGCGTGACCGGTGATTCGTGACTGGTGACTCGTGATTCTTGACCTGCTTCCATTGTCTCTCCTGTCAGGGACACTTCCCAATTTTTTGCATTAAGATAATTTTTCGATGATAAAAATTGGGAAGTGTCCCCAATTTCTTACGCCGCAACACCTAACACCAATGCCTGACACTTCTCTTCCAATTGATGACTCTGGAAATGCATCAGCTCAATCGCTTTTGCCGGACATTCGGCCACACAGCCGCCGCAACCCTTACATTTGGCCGGATCGATCTCAGCTTCTCCCTTGGCATTGATGACAGGAACATTATAGGGACAGACTCTTACACAGGTCAGGCAAGCTGCGCAACGATCCCCTTCGACCACAGCCACCACTCCTCCTACTCGAAGCACTTCTTGCGAAAGCACGGTCGCTGCCCGGGCAGACGCCCCCAGGCCATGGGCGATCGATTCATCGATCGGCTTGGGTGCATGGGCCAGACCGCAAACGAAAACTCCGTCGGTTGCAAAATCGATCGGCCGGAGTTTCACATGGGCTTCCACAAAAAAACCGTCACCGTTTACCGGAACCTTAAACAGATTGGCTACAGGATTGACCTGCGGGGGAACGATGGCCGTTGCAAGAACCAACAGCTCAGGCCGAATTTCAATCTCCCGGTTCAAGACATGACTGGTGAAATGGACCTGGAGGTCTTTTCCGTCGCGGGTAACTCTCAACTCCTTTTGATCATCATAACGAATAAAGTGGATCCCTTTGGCTCCGGCCTCACGATAAAGGTCTTCCCGCAGGGCATAGGTCCGCATATCCCGATAGATGATGAAGACATTCATCTCCGGGTTCATCTCTTTAAGTTTGATGGCGTTCATAACGGAATGGGTGCAGCAGACCTTTGAGCAATAGGGTCTCTCTTCATTTCGAGAGCCGACACACTGAATAAAAGCCGCTGAGCGAATCGATTTTAAAGAACCATCACGGTCGATCAATTTCCGGTCTAACTCCAGGCTGGTCAGCACTCGGGGGTCCTGACCGTAGAGGTGTTGATCCGGCTTCAGTTCTGAAGCCCCTGTGGCAATGATCGCAATTCCATGTTCCAACAGTTTCTCCGTTCCATGGGTCTGAATCGTGGATTTAAAATTACCCACGGAACCCTCCACCTGTTTCAATTCGGTATTGAGATAAACCTCAATCTTTGGGTTTGAGCCAACCTCATCAACGATCCGGTTGAGATGTTGTTGAACATCCTCCCCCCGCCAGGTCTGATGGATGTTTCGGGCCTGTCCACCCAGGACATCGCTCTTTTCAATGAGATAGGTGTGGTAACCCTGGTCTGCGAGGCTGAGAGCGCCCATCATACCCGCCAAACCACCTCCTATAATAAGGCAGCTGTGATTCAGGCTCCGGTCCATTTGATGGAGGGGTTTCAAATTTCTTGAGCAAGCCACAGCCATTCGAACAAGCTCTTTCGCCTTCTCTGTGGCCATCTCCTTCTGACTCATATGCACCCAGGAACACTGGTCTCGAATATTGGCCATTTCAAAGAGGTAAGGATTGATTCCTACTTCGCGGATCGTATCTCGAAAAAGGGGTTCATGGGTCCGGGGTGAGCAGGAAGCCACGATCACACGATTCAGATTCAGTTCCTTCACTCGCTCTTGGATGATTTGTAATGAGTCTGCGGAACAGGTGTAGATTGTATTCTCTGCGTGGACCACTCCGGGAAGTGACTTTGCAAATTCCGTAACTGTTTTCACATCCACTGTGCCCGCGATATTGACTCCACAACTGCAGATGAAGGCCCCGATTCGCGGTTCTTCGCCGGGAGACACCTCCTTCTCGGGAGGATACTCCTTCGTTCTCACCAGTGTTCCGCGGGCCTCCCCGATGACGGAAAGAGCTTCCGCCGCTCCACCGCTGGCCTGGATCACGCTGTCCGGGATGTCTTTGGGAGACTGGAAAGCGCCGCAAACGAAGACGCCAGACCTTGAAGTCCGGACCGGTTCGAAACTGCTATTGGAAGGGAAAGAATACTGATCCAGTTGAATATTCAGTTTTTTGGCCAAATCTGCGGCATCCTTCGGAACCCCGATGCCAACGGACAGGACCACCAGGTCAAATGTCTCCTCAACTTTTTTTCCTACTCCGTCCGTGTATTGGATGACGAGGTCGCCCGGTTCCTTCCCTGGAAGAACCCGTGTAATCCTCGACTTGATAAAACGAACGCCCGCTTCCTCGGCACGGTTATAGTACCGTTCGAAATCCTTGCCATAGGTTCGCATATCGATGTAGAAGATGGCTGTATCCAGGGGGCCATTCGAATGCTCCTTGGCCACAACGGCCTCTTTGATGGCATAGGTGCAACAAACGCCTGAACAGTAAGCCTTGGCTCCTTCATGCACGTCTCTCGAGCCAACACACTGGATAAAGGCAATTTTCTTCGGCTCCCGATGATCGGAGGAGCGGCGGGTGAGATGGCCTCCCCAGGGACCAGAGGCGCTGAGCATCCTTTCGAATTCCATGCTGGTAACCACATTGGGATATCGACCATACCCTAATTCCGAGGAGTGGCCCGGATCGTAGAGAGAATAGCCGGGTGAAAGGATGACCGAACCGATTTCCAGTTCTTCGGTGTAAGGGGCTTGTTGATGGTCGATCGCCTCTCGTTTGCAGACATGGACGCAGAGATGGCATTCCGAACAGATCCCGCAGGCAAGGCATCTGGCCGCTTCCAGCCTCGCCTGTTCCTCTGTAAGAACCAGCTCCACCTCTCTAAAGTTTCTGATTCTCTCTTCCTCCGGCAATTCAGGGATGATTGTTCTGGGCGATAAATCAACCTCACCCTTCTCAACCATCTGATCGATCTCTTCTCGTGAGAGATCAACAACGGGGAGAGGAATCTGTTCCCTTGGAGTAAGAAGAGGAACCTCTCTCAAATATCGATCGATGGAAAGCGCTCCACGCCGGCCATCGGCAATGGCCTGGATCAAAATCCATGGCCCTCTTGCCACATCTCCTCCTGCAAAAATGCCCGGGCGATTTGTGGTTAACGTGTGCGAATCGATGGCAAACGTTCCTTTGGGCGTGACCTCAAGGCCATGAGTATCCTCGAGGAATGAGATTTCAGGCGCCTGGGCAACGGCAGCGATCATCGTGTCCGCAGGGATGATCGATTCCGAACCCGTGATGGGAATGGGCCTTCTGCGGCCGGAAGCATCCGGCTCACCCAGTTCCATCTTCACGCATCTAACCCCCCTGACATGACCCTCTTCGGTGACCACCTCGACCGGCGCGGTGAGGATCTGAATATCGATTCCTTCCTTTTCTGCGGCTTCAATCTCCCAGGGATTGGCAGGCATCTCATCACGGGACCGGCGGTAGAGGATCTTCACTTCTTTCGCGCCCAAACGCAGAGCGGTCCTGGCCGCGTCAATCGCCACATTTCCCCCGCCGATGACTACCGTCTTCTCTCCCACTTTCGGCGCACCCGCACCCCCGGAGGAGATGACCGGCTGGCTCCCCATCTCTCCGGCGATGCCATGCCTCTCGGCCAAACTGACGGCCTGGAGAAAAGGAACACCATGATGAACACCCGTCGCATCCTCCCCCGGAATCCCCAATTTCTGCGCCTCATGGGCTCCCATCGATAAAAATACGGCGGAATACCCCTCCTCGAAAAGTCGGTTGATATTTCGGATGGGCGCATTCAATTTCAATTCGACATTTGGATGATGGATGATCTCGTCAATCTCTCGCTGGAGCACATCTCTCGGCAGTCGGTAGGAAGGGATGCCCACACGCATCATCCCTCCTGCCACAGGCAGGGCTTCAAAGATCGTGACCTGATAGCCCATCCGTGAGAGCTGGTGGGCGCAACTCAATCCTGCAGGCCCTCCGCCAACAATTGCAACTTTCGCTTTTGGCCGTTCTATGCCTTTTTCAGAATCGAAACTGGTGACTGATAACTGATGACTGGTAACCTCTTCTTTCTCCAACTCCTCCCGATGTTCATAAACCCAGTCCGCCACAAATCGCTTAAGAGCGCAGATGGAAACCGGCGTATCCAGTTTCCCCCGATTGCACTTCTCTTCACAAGGATGGTTACAAACACGCCCTACCGAGGCAGGAAAAGGATTATATTCTTTCACCACATCAAGGGCTTCCTTATACCGGCCCGCATGAATGAGAGTGACATAGCCCTGGGCGCTTGTCTCGGCAGGACAGGTTGATTTGCAGGGGCTCGTTCCCCTTTTAGTGACGAGGAAAGTATTGGGAACGGCCTGGGGGTAAGGTCGGTAAATGGCTTTTCTCTGGTCGAGGCCCTGGTTGAATTCATTCGGAAGTGGAATCGGGCAGACTTCCGCGCAGTCATTACAACTGGTGCATTTGTCCATAGCGACATAACGAGGATGTCTGTTGAGGATGGCCTTGAAATGTCCGGCCTCTCCTTCCAATCCGACCAGCTCAGCATTAGTAATCATCTCGATATTGAGATGCCGGCCCGCCTCCACCAGTTTGGGTGAGATAATACACATGGCGCAGTCATTGGTCGGGAAGGTCTTGTCGAGCTGTGCCATCTTCCCGCCGATCGCCGGGGACCGCTCCAACAGATAGACCCTGACGCCGGAGTTTGCCAGATCAAGAGCAGCTTGAACCCCGGCGATCCCTCCCCCCACGACTAATGCAGCACCAATCTTATTAACCATGTTCAACCTCTTGATTTCTTTCTCGATCAGAATCGTCATTCCGGCGAAAGCCGGAATCCAGTTTTTTATTCGGCTAATAATTCTCTGGACTCCGGTTTCCACCGGAGTGACGACTTTTTACGAGTTTATCGTTACTCTGCATTGAATTTTGTGTTTTGGTCATTCGAAATTGTTTCGAATTTCGTATTTCGTGCTTCGGATTTAAAGTCTTAAGGCATCCAGATACCTTGAGATCCGATCCTCTGCTCCCATCGGAATGAAGTGAACTCCCTGGCAGAGGTCTTTTAGTCCCTCGACCAGTCTGGTCACCATTTCAATGCTCGTCTTCTCCCTGTCCGGGGATTTTTCGATCCTCTCAATGATATGGCCCGGCACCGTTCCGGGCTTGATATGTCTATTAAGAAAATGCCCCATCTCCGCAGACCGGACGATAGCGACTTCAGCAATCACCGGAATTCCAACCGGTCGAACCCGGTTCATAAACTGATCAAAGGAATCGAGATCAAATACCGGTGTCGAAAGAAAATAGTGAATCCCCCGTCGAGCCAGTTCTTCCATCTCTTCTAATTCCAAGTCAGGGACTTCCTTGCCCCAGCTCGAGTCAATCCCTGTGCCAATACAGAATGTCGGCCTCATCTGAAGCTCCCTGCCCGTAATATCGTGGCCCTCCCGGAGGTTATCGACAACGGAGAAGAGTTTTGCTGAATCGACATGAAAGAACATCATTTCCTGGAGACTGTCTCCCGAAATTCTATAGTCATCCGTGAAGGTGAGGATATTTTCGATTCCGGCCTCCGAGGCTTTGATCAGATGTTCCTGAATATCAATTCGGCTTTTCTCCCGGCAGGTCGTCTCGAGGATGGGTTCAAATTGCTGCTCCTTTAAGGCACGGCAGGCACCCGCGGTATCCACGGCCACCCCTTCAATCTTCAATTCAGAGACAGCCAGGGCATCAATCCTACCACGAATCGGGTCGATTTTTCGAATAAGTCCTTCAATTCCTGCTTCCATGGAGGGTTGAATCTCCAATGTCACAACAAATTTCCTATTCTGTAAACTCTTTTTGAATTGCATAGAGATCTATATTAATTATAAAATGGCTTCTCCTGAATAACGAAATGGCTGAAAGAAACCAAATTTGGCAAATCATAGGACACATCATCGCTGTCATAGGTTCATTTCTTCAATCCCAGTAATTTGGCCACCTCAAACTTCAATTGTTCCAGCGGAAGGGGTTTTGAGAAACAGGCGTCCGCTCCATAATCCTTCATCTGTTTGAAGGCCTCATCATTGAGATAGGCCGAAAGTACGATGATTTTTGTATCTTTTGATTCAGGGTTCGACTTGACCTTCTGACAGACCTCATACCCATTGATATCAGGCATCATGATATCGAGAATTAGAAGGTCGGGTTTGAAGTGGCTTACCTGAAGGCCTGCTTCAAAACCATCCGAAGCAGAGATCATCTCATAGCCAAATTCATCCTCCTCAAGGGACTGGACAATCGTCTCAACGATGATCTTATCGTCATCCACAACAAGGATCCTTTTTCTCTCCTCTCCCTTGGGTTCCTCCGGCAAAGGCATCCCTTTATCTCTGAGGAATTGATCCAGGTCCTCCTTCTTAATCCTTCGATGACCCCCAACGGTCTTATATGCCTTAAGATGGCCTGCCTCGATCCAGTTGATTATTGTCTTAGAAGAAACATTGCAATACTTACTTGCCTGGGAGACAGTTAAGATTTCCATAATTTGCTCCTTTTGCAGATTTTATTGATTTTCCAATTACTATAATATTTATAGATTGTCAAGCATTTTTTTATTCGGAAACAATTTTCTTATAATTAATTGATTTTATTGATTATTTTTTAAATACCCTTAAAATGGTTTCCGTGGCGCCCATTACCTCAACAATCAGAGATATTCCCAGCGAAGCCTTTTTGTCCAGGGCAGAGGGCATGTCAAAAGACTGTGCCGTGAATTGCGACCAAATCCAAACGGTCTCCAAAGGGAAAATAGGCTAGCGAATGACAACCCTTTCCCCCGAAAAGATGGACCAGGTGCGCGAGGCCATCTTATTTGCCCTGAATTTATGAAAAAGGAAGGAATTGGGGACGGGTTCATATTTAAGGTTTTATTCGATTCCCCCCAAAATCGGAACCCGTCTCCAATTGTATTATTGGGAAAGCTTCTCTTCCATCTGCATCCTCAGCCAGATCGCCAGGATTGGGTCCACAGGACGCCACCCCCCTGTTTCTTCATCCTTTTCGATCAGGTCCAGTTCCTCCAGTTGCTTAGAAGAGTGCTGAATCCCTCCCACGGATCCAAGCCCATGTTTTTGAATATATCCACTGGCCAGAAGCTTAGGCGCCGTCTCTTTAGCTAAAGCCTGTAACAGGAGACGCTGATGGGGGGATAGACCCTGAAGAATTGCTTCAAAAACCGGCTTCTCTGATAGAATGAGTCTCTCCATCCCAAGATTGATCGTCTCTTCCGTGACTGTCTTGGAAAGTTCATAAACAAAAAAAGCCAACTTCTGTGAATAATAGGGATTAAACCCTGTGAAGGATGCAAGCTTTCTTGCCATTGCTACGGTACATTTCTTTTTGTTTTTCTTAAATTGTTCAACAATAAATTCGGCCAGCTCGCCCGGCGGAAGCAGCCTTAGCGGGTAATTGATGGCGCTCTGGAAGAATGGACGCTGTCTTTCATTAAAAATACCCAGGAGAATACGGCGGCGACTTCCAATAAAGAAGTAAGAGGCCTGTTGTTGCTGAATCTGGGTTCTCATGATGCCTTCAACCTGTAAAGCCTCTTTCAACGTGACTATCTCCTGAAATTCATCGAGAGCCACATGGACAAGGGATTTGGTGGTAGTTACAAATTCTCGAATGGAATTCATCGTCTCGTCAAGGAGTTCTAAACCGCTTTTTACTGCACCGGAGGGTTCGACACTGAGAGAGACCCCTCCGGAGGGATCAGGCTTCAAAACAGGACGGAAAGATTTCATGGCCCGCAGCGCTGACTTCCAGAGAGGGTCCTTCTTATGGGTAATCACAAAGACTGCCTTGGCCAATCGGGAAGCCACATCATCGACGGAAGCAACACCAAAAAAGTCGGCAAAAAGCGTGATGTCCCCTTTGTTCGATAAGACTTTTTGAATCCTCTTAACCAGCGATGTCTTTCCATAACGCCGGGGTGAGAAGAGGACCACATTTGCTTTCGCTTCGGCGTAGGCTTGCAATTCCTTCATCTCCCTCTTTCTGTTACAAAAGGGGGCATCGACCGGCACTTCCTGAAGATAGAAAGGATTACCCATCCGATCTCCTTTGCGTATTTAAATTATGGAAGATCAATTATGGTAAATCAATAATATTTTAAATCCGTCGAATTGTCAATGCCTTTATCCTTTATCCAGAATGAATTTGGATCATGGTAGGGATGCCGCTTATTCAACACCCCTGCCGCGGCCTATTTCAACCCGGCTTTGCGCAGGGAATCAATGAAACGTGCTTTTATAGCCGGGTCTTTATGCGGGGTTGTTTTTTCAATTTGCTCCAACGAAAATTTTGGGTTTATCTTGAGGACTTGGGCAGCTGCCGCACGGGCCTCCTTTTCCCGTCCTGCCATGCTTTGTGCAGAAGCCAGGACGATATATGACAACAAATCCCTTGGCTCCCGCTCAATCGCTTTTTTGACCTGAGCAATGGATTCTTCGTACAGCCCAATATCACGAAGCGCTGCCGCATAGTGACGCA
>JAGXTA010000002.1 GCA_018333535.1 Deltaproteobacteria bacterium
GTAATCCCTCAGAAGGTGTGAAAAAATTGAATGGGATTAGAGAAAAAAGATTTGACAAAAGTCTGTTTTGTAATATTATAAAACAGTATGAGAGGTTTGGGGCGAGAGAAGGCAAAGTTATTGAGAGAGATTCAAGGATGTTCTGGGATGCTTCAAGGCAGCCTGGTGGCTCTGTATCGGAGATGTGGCAAGAAGGGGTGTCGATGTGAACGCGGGGAGAAGCATGGGCCGGCCTATTGTCTTTCTTACAAAGAAGGGGGAGTGACACAGATGGTTTATATTCCTGTTTCCCGATTGGAAGAGGTCAAGAAGGCGATGGGGGCTTTTTCTCGGTATTGGGAGCTTGGGGTGAAACTATCGCGCCTAAATCTGGAGCAGATGGGATTAAAAAAGAGGAGGAGGGTATGAGAGAGGGACATGCTTGCGAGTTGAGGGCTGGGGGGAGGTGGAGAAGGAGAAGAGCCGAAGGGTGCGACTGAAGCCGATTAACCGTGAGCAAATGGTGTTACGGCCGATGGATGTGGAGCGGTTGGTGTCGGAGGATCATGAGGTTCGGGCGATCTGGGAGTTTGTGGGGCGAGTTGATCTAAGCCCATACTATGAAGAGGTGGATGCGGTGGAAGGGGAGGCGGGTCGTTCGGCCTTTGATCCCCGGTTAATGATCAGCTTGTGGATTTATGCATATAGCAAAGGGGTTAGCTCAGGGCGGGAGATTTCTCGGTTATGTGAATATGATCCGGCCTATCCATGGTTAACGGGGTTGGAGCCGGTCAATTATCATACGTTATCGGATTTTAGGGTGGATCATAAAGAGGTTTTGGATGAGTTATTTACGGAGGTCTTGGGGTTATTGAGTGCAGAGGGTTTGATGAGTTTAGAGTGGAAGGGACGATGGGCAGTGTACCTGGGCAGATGGTGACAGATGGGGGATTTGTCAGCAGGGAAAATATTTTGGTCATGAAGGAGAAGGGGATAGATTTCATTGGGCCGATGGGAGTGGGTGTGGCGCAATCAGCGGGGCAGATGAAACGGCGAGGGGTAGATCCGAGCTTTTATCCCGAGGCATTTCATGATGATGCGGTCAGGGATACCTATCGGTGTCCGGCGGGTAAGATTCTAAGCCCTGATGGGGAAGAGAAGCGGCCGGGCCGGACGAATCATAAGTATCGAGCCTCAGCGGCTGATTGTCAGAAATGCATTTTTAAGGAGAAGTGTTGTCCTCAAAATGAAACGATGGGACGAGTGATTGTGCACGGAGTGGATGATCCGGTAGTTGTTATCCATAGGAAGAAGATGGAAACGGAAGAGGCCAAACAGATTTATCGGCAACGAGGGGCCGTGGCTGAATTTCCTAATGCCTGGATCAAGGAGGAAATCGGACTACGTCAATTTCGATTGCGGGGGTTGATCAAGGTGGGGATGGAGGTATTGTGGGCTTGCCTGACCTACAACATCAAACAGTGGATCCGTTTGTGCTGGAGGCCCCAATGGGCATAGTTTGGGCAAGAGAACGAGAAAGAATGGAGAGGGGTAGCGGGAAAAGACAAGTCCCATTGGAAATCCGGTCGCAAGAAGTCCATTCCACCATTTAACGGAAACCCAAACATGCCTTCACGGTAATTAACGAACTCATTTAGTCAAATTCTAACTCTACCCGGGGAGATACAGACGTATGGATTAATTTTTTCACACCTTCTCAGTTATGGGTTTAAGTAATAACAATAAACTCTAATACCCCTCTTTGGAAAAGAGGGGGAAGGGGAGATTTTCCGAACATAATTTTAAAATCCCCCTATGTCCCCCTTTGCCAAAGGGGGACAAAAACAACCCTAACTGAGGCATTACCATTTTCAGGAAGAACTCGCAACAAGGGTGGCAATGATGAATTGTGAATTCTAAACCGTGGATATCTTGCCAATACTTGCACTTTGCCCAAACTGAAGATATCTGGTTGAAATCTACATCGGAAGGGAAGAGGGGCGTTTTATTGACTTCAGGAAGAAAGGGGTGGCCCTTCAAGATGAGAAGTAGATTTTTAATTTTTGGATGGTTTTCAAATTTGAACGCTACTCATTGGCGTTTGACATGATATCCATCATCTTCATCTCTTCCAGCTCCAGGGCGAGTACTGCCAAATAGGGGGTTATATCTCAACGGGTTGTTGCCCAAACTGATTCCATGCTTAGACAAGCTCAGGGTGAATGGAAAAGTCGCATGATTTGAACATATCAACGTTCGCCCTAAGCCTGTCGAAGGGCAAACGGTTGGTTTGGGCAACAACCCGTCAATTTTTGAGAATGATTTGTTGATTGTTGAGATCTAATATCTTTAATGTTTCCTTGACATCGATAATCAGGGCGATTTCCAGCTTTCGCATAGCAGGTTGGGAATGCGGGGAAAGTGATCGGTATTCCCGGTGATCAAGGTTAGACGATGCACCATAGCAGTAGATGCTATCAGAATATCTGCATCACTAATCAGTATTCTTTTTTGATGAAGATGAGCATATATATCGGACGCCTGAACAACGATCTCATCGGTTACAGGATATAAATAGCTCCTATTGCATTTATCTTCAAACATTGCCATTTGTCGGGCAGCCTGCTTTGACTTTAATCCACGCAGGATTTCATAGCGGGTGATCACGGATAAGCGGAATCGGCCATGTGTCTTCAGATACTCCCTTGCGTGTGTTTCGATGGAAGCGTTTTTCCCTTTCATGATCTCTGACAAGGTATCCGTATCAAGCAGGGCAAGCGGCGGCACAATCAAGTCTCCTGAGTCATGAAATGACTGCGGTCGAGCGCCATGGATTCAATCTCACGGATGTCTGAATCAGAAAGGCCAGCATACACCTGGTGCCATGATTCCAATTCTTCATCCGGATTTTCCACTGGCGGCAATTGAATCGTTATCTTGACCCTCTGGTGGTCGGGCAGTTTAAGAGATTCAAGAGGCTTTAAGACGCCGTTTTCGTAAATTGCTTCAAAGACATAATCCATTGCTCCAACCTCCTCTTGGTTCCTGTTTTGTTAAATATATAGCATTTTCCCAAAAAAAATCCAAATAGAAGCTGCCAAGGCAAATAGCCATAACCCATCAAACTTTGTAGATATCCACTTCAAATGTGCAATAATGGGTGGGTTTTTTATTTTGCTCGTTACAGGAAAAAGATGTTACCCTTTAAGGAAGAAAACAGATTTCTAAGTTTTGGATTGCCTCCGAATTCGAACACTACTCATTGGCGTTTGACATCACATTCATCATCTTCATTTCCTCCAGTTCCAGGGCGAGGAATTCCCAGAGCTGGGTGAGCTCCCTGACCTGTTTCCTGATCATTTTATGGGCTTGGACGGTTTCGTAAGTCTCTTTCTGATTCAAATAGAGATTGGGATCTGAAAGTCTTTGATTGAGGTGATCCAGTTTCTGTGTGGCCTCCTGAAGCGATTTCTCTGCTTCCTGAAATCTATTTTCGAGGCCGGAGAGCTGTTTCCGGAATTGGTCCATCTCCAGCGCCCTCTTTCGCCTCTCCTCTTTGGCTATAAATTTTGATTTCTTTTGTGTCGATTTTTCTTCTTTCTCAACCTCAACCTTAACCTCTTTCTCAGCCCCTGCCGCATGCTGTTTTTTATAGAGGTAATCATCATAATTTCCCAGGTAGATATTCGGAATCCCCTGGTCGATCTCGATCACCTTGCTGGCGATCTGATTGATGAGATGTCTGTCGTGGGTGATGAGGCAGATCGTCCCCTGAAATTGTTTCAAAGCCATCTCAAGCACATTTCTCGATGCAATATCGAGGTGGCTTGTCGGCTCATCGAGGAGCAGGAGATTGGCGGGTTTGAGAAGCATCTTGGCAAGGACCAGACGGCTCTTCTCGCCGCCGCTCAAAACAGAGACCTTCTTCTCGATCTCCTCCCCGCTGAAGAGGAAAGTCCCCAGGAGGGTCCGAAGTTGAGTCTGGCTCTCATCCGTGGCAATAGAGAGGAGTTCCTCAAAGACCGTATTTTCAGGGCGGAGGAGATCAAACTGGTGCTGTGCAAAATAAGCGCGGGTCACGTCCTTTCCAAGAACGACTTCCCCTTTCTCACAATCGAGAACGCCGGCCAGGATTTTTAGCAGGGTCGATTTGCCCGCACCATTGGGGCCGACCAGGGCAACCTTATCTCCCCGGAAGAGGGTGAAATCGACCCCCTGATAGACGACTGTCTCTCCATAACGCTTATGGAGGTTTTTTACTTCGATCACCCGATGACCGCTCCTTTTGGGAGCAGGGAACTCGAATCGAATCTCCCCTCTCTCTTTTGGCAGTTCGATCCGTTCGATCTTTTCGAGCATCTTAATCCGGCTCTGGACCTGACTCGATTTTGTGTTTTTTGCCCGGAATCGCTCAATAAACCTTTCGGTCTGTTCGATCTTTTTCTGCTGGGTCTTAAAAGTCGCCTCAAGGATCTCCCTTCGGTTCTCTCTTTCAACAAGGTAGTGATCGTAGTCACCATGGTAGAGATCGATCTTTTCGCCTTCGATCTCGGCAATTCGATCGATGAGGTGATTGAGAAAGACCCGGTCATGGGAAACGATGACCATGGCGCCCGGGTAGTTGACCAGGAAATTTTCAAGCCAGATGAGGGATTCAAGGTCGAGATGGTTGGTCGGCTCGTCGAGGAGAAGAAGGTCGGGAGACTGAAGAAGGATTTTCGAAAGGGCGATTCTCATCAGCCAACCCCCGCTCAATTCATCGGTCAGCCGGTTGAAATCCCTCTCCCTGAAACCCAGCCCATTGAGGATCTGCTTGGCCTCAGCTTCTAAGCCATACCCTCCAAGGAGGGTGTAGTGCTCATGGAGTTTCCCATACTCCTTGGCTAATTTCTCCTGAGCCTTTGGATCGTCAATCGTAGCAAGTTCTTCCTCGAGGATCTTCATCTTATCCTGAAGGGAGGTGATCGTTGATACACTTTTTAAAACCTCTCCCAGAACCGTATCTCCCTTAAAAGAAATCACCTCCTGAGGGAGATAGCCAATCTTTACTCCCTTGGCAATGAGGATTTCTCCTTCGTCAATCGACTCCTCCCCGAGGATCATCCTGAAGAGAGTGGTTTTACCGGAGCCGTTGGGACCGATCAGGCCGATACGGTCTCTCGCTCCGATCTGGAGGGAGCAGTCCTTAAAAAGGACCTTGCTTCCAAACTGCTTCTGAATATGGTTGAGCGTAATCATGAATAGAATAAATAGGTTTAGGTTAAGGTTAAGGTTAAGGAAATAAACTCCTGAACCTTGGCCTTTGCTTCCACCTCAAAATGATTTTTATATTCGTTAATGGCTTTCATTCTAAAAGCGATGGTCGATGTGAATGTGAATCTGGCCTTTCCGGATCTTATGGGTCATCCATTTCATCAGAAGCTTTTTCATCAGGATTCGGGTCCACGGGATGAGAAGAAAGAGTCCGAGCAGATCGGTTAGGACGCCCGGGGTGAGAAGGAGGATCCCTCCGATGAGGATCATCACGCCATCGATCAGGTTGGAAGCAGGCATTCTCCCTTCTGCCATCTCCTGCTGCGTCTTTCTTAGAACGGAAAGGCCCTGTGATTTTGCCAGAGCCGCACCCGCAACACCCGTGACGATCGTGAGCAGGATGACCTCAAGTGTCCCGATGGCCTTCCCAATCTCGATGAGAAGCAGGAGTTCAACCAGCGGAGTAACAATAAATAGGAATAAAAGTTTTGCCATTATCTTATTTTTTGAAATTTAAGTATCATGCTTATCAAAATCGTATCCTGCTTTTTTATAATCCTCCAGGGCGCGGACCTTCAGGTCCTCTCTCTTCGTTTTTTCCGCCTCTTTGTCAGCGAGCTCTGCGGCGTGGCTCCACTTTCCCTCTTTTTCATACCCTTTGATCTTCCGGTCCGTTTCAGTCATCGGGCTTCCCTTGATCACCACTGCCGGCGCGAAGAGAAGCCGGGAGATCGGATTTTTACAATGAGGGCATCTGATGAGAGCAGGCTCAGCGATCCTCTGGATTATCTCAAAACCCTGTTGACAGCGATCACAACTTTTACCAGGATTAACAGCCTGGTAGGCATAAGTGGGCATAGAAGACAACCTCCGCTTAAATAGATAATATCTTTCACGAAATTGTCAAGCCCTAATCTCCAACTAAGGTCTATCTAAAAAACTGTTGACTTCAATTTTTTGTTATGTTAAAAAAATCACATTTTACCTTCTCAAAAACTCACAAAATAAAAAAACCGCTTAAAATATAAGGGAGTATCCATATTATTTTGGGATGGGGGGAGTATGAAAATGAAACTTAAAAGTCCATTCATTATTCTTCTTCTTGCCTTTTCTGTGGCGCTCTTTTTGAGCCTGAGTATTATGTGGGCGGCCACACCTTCCCCGGAAAAAAAGGGGGGCTCCAAACCTG
Organism: Deltaproteobacteria bacterium; assembly: GCA_018333535.1. Taxonomy (GTDB): domain Bacteria; phylum Desulfobacterota; class BSN033; order BSN033; family UBA1163; genus RBG-16-49-23. Next base: position 6,422 of record JAGXTA010000002.1, read on the forward strand.
CAGAGGTGACCAAACCCTCCGTGCCTGAGAAAAGGGGAGACAAATTCATTGATAATTCAGAATGTCTCGGTTGCCACAGCAATAAAATCAATGAAAAAAAGTTCATCCAGTCGGCCCACGGAGCCAACTCCTGCATTAGCTGCCACCGCGACATTACGGATGTGACATCCCATACGAAGGCTAAGGGTGCTAAGGCTCATCTGGCCTCAGCGACCTGCCATCGCTGTCATAAGAAGGAAGGGGCGGAACATGCCGTGAGCGCCCACTTCATCAATGAAGTTCAATGCAAAGACTGTCATAAAGAGATCCACGAGATAACCCCCTGGAAAGGGGATAAAGCCCGTGTGATCCAGAAATGCACGGCCTGCCATTCCGATGATGGCTATGCTGAGAGCGTCCACGGTAAGTCTGCCATTGACGGAAATCCGGATTCCGCGACCTGCACTGACTGCCATGGCCTTCATAATATCCCTTCATTAAAAGGTGACGAGCCAAAGGTGGCTCAATTCAGAAAGGAGTTCCATACCGATTCTTGTCAGAAGTGTCATGCCGATAAGGAGATGATGGAGCGGAATAAAGTCCTTACAATTGCCACCCAAACCTATTTCGAAAGCTACCATGGAAAGGTGGAACATCTGGGGTATCCAAAACTGGTGGCAGGATGTGCGGACTGCCACGGGTTTCACAGCATCCTACCCAGGGATAATCCGAAATCGCTCATCTCCGACGCTCGCCTCGTCGAGACCTGCGGAAAGTGTCACCCCGGAGCGAATACCAACTTTGTCATGTGGATTGCCCATGCCACCCATAATGATCCCGAAAGGCATCCTGTTTTCTACGGGACATTTGTCATTATGACCACATTATTGGTTTCGGTATTCAGCATGTTCTGGCTTCATACCATTCTCTGGTGGCGAAGGGACTACTGGGAGAAACGGGAATTGAGGGCCCAGGGGATATTCTTCCCGCAACATGTGAAACCAGAAGAGGCCGGTCATATGTATCGCCGCTTCAGTCTCTTTGATATTGTGCTTCATTTTACAATGATGGTCACCTTCATTGCCCTTGTTCTGACCGGACTACCGTTAAAATTCTCTCATGCTCCCTGGGCCAAAGGATTGATGGCCTTTTTAGGAGGAGCCGAAATGGCGGGATTGGTCCACCGAATCGCTGCGGCCATTACCTTTCTCTATTTCGGAGCGGTCATCGGTTATATCGTTTACTTCCTATTCTATAAAAAACTGCCAGGGAATCCAAACCCGCTCCAAAAGCTTTTCGGCCCGGATTCCCTCTGCCCACGCTGGAAGGATATTGAGGATATCGTCGGAATGATCCGCTGGTTCTTTAACAAAGGGCCGAAACCCCAGTTTGATCGCTGGACCTACTGGGAAAAGTTTGACTTCCTGGCTGTTTTCTGGGGGATGTTTGCCATCGGGCTTTCCGGTCTGATGCTCTGGTTCCCAGAGGCATTCTGTATCTTCCTGCCGGGTTGGGTGCTTAACATTGCAACGATTATCCATTCGGATGAGGCGCTATTAGCTTCCGGCTTTATCTTTACGGTCCATTTCTTCAACACCCATTTCAGACCGTCGAAGTTCCCCTTTGATCCGGTGATCTTTACAGGAAGGCTTCCAAAATACGAATTGGTTGAAGAACGGCCGTTACAGTATAAGAGGCTTCTGGCACAGAAAAGATTGGAGACGTACCGGGAGAAATATCCGAGCGCACTGACCGACCTTTTCTCGAATGTGGTGGGATTTGCCATGCTGGCCATCGGGCTGTTTTGCATCTTCCTGATCGCCTGGGAGTTTTTACGATAGTTCGGAGTAATGAGTTCGTAGTTCGGAGTAAAAAATAAAAGGATTTAAGCCGTTCGTCCTGAGGCTCTCGAAGGATGAACGGCTCAATTTCTCACCCTTCGATCCCGCCTGGGCGGGACTCAGGGTGAACGGTCCTTCCCTAACTGGTCAGCATTTTATTAAGACTCTGAACTCCGAACTCCGAACTAAATACTCCGAACTATTTTGTGATTTTACACCCGATCTTCTCAGGGTAAGTTACATAATTGAAGGGAAGGCTTGAGTCTTTAAGGATAAAACTATTTTAAATCCAACAGGTTATGAGTTTGCCCTGTGCTGTGTCGAGTGCAGGGCTTCCTTTTTATTATGTTTTGATACTAAAATACCCAAAAAACAAAAAACTTGACAAAGGAGCTATAATTTAATAAATATTTCACAAATTTTGTGAAAGGAGTCACATAATTGAAATATCAAAAAATACCAGAAGCGACGATCAGGAGGTTGTCGAGATATTCGAGATGTCTTGAAGAGATTGAGCAGGCCGGAGAAGGAGTCGTCTCTTCTGCACAATTAGCCACTCGATGCATGGTCAATGCCGCACAGGTGAGAAAAGACCTGGCCTATTTCGGTGAGTTTGGCATTCGTGGCGTAGGTTATTATGTGAAAGACCTGCTCAGTGATATTAAGAAAATCCTTGGATCGAACAAGGAATGGAGAATGGCGGTCATAGGCATCGGGAATTTAGGCTCTGCCCTGCTCTCTTATAAAGATTTTCTCAAGCAGAATTATAAGATCGTTGCGGCTTTTGATATTGATCCTCCGAGCGTGATCGGAAGGGTTTCTGAAAAGCTTGGAAAACCCGTCGAGGTCATTCATATCAATCGGCTAAAAGAGGTGGCCAAGGAGAGAAGGATTGAGATCGGTCTCATCACCACGCCTCCTTCAGAGGCCCAAAGTGTGGCTGACCTCCTGGTGGAGGCAGAAGTAAAAGGCATTCTTAACTTTGCCCCTACACAGATTATCGTACCGGAGGGATTTGTGGCAAAGGATGTTTTTTTCACCACCATCCTCGACAATCTGGCCTACCTTTTATCGAATAATTAAGGTTTACCCCGTTAGAAATTCCAGTCCCGCTATAGCGGGACACAAAACCGAGTGAGGAATTACTTCTAATGGGGGGCAACGATTTCCTTCCTAAAAATTCTCTTTTCTAAATTTCCCAAATCCCTTATGATAGAAAGAAAGGGCGGAAACGCCGGGGTCAGGGCTTTAATGATGCGCCTTACACCATTCGGAAGGAGGAAGCAATGATAAGAGATAAGATCCCTTCGATCATGACCGAACTTCCCGGACCGGAGGCGAGGAAAGTTCTGGAAAAGGATCAGAGGTTTGTCTCCCAATCCTATACCCGTGTCTATCCCCTTGTGGTAAAGCGGGCAATCGGAGCAATGGTGGAGGATGTCGATTCGAATCGATTCCTCGATTTCACCTCAGGGATCGCTGTCTGCAATACAGGCCATTGCCATCCCAGGGTGGTGGAAGCCATCAAAGGTCAGGCCGAGCAGTTTATCCATATGTCTGGTACCGATTTTTATTATGATGCTCAGTCCACTCTTGCCCAGAAATTAGGTGCCATCACCCCCGGTCCAAAAGAGAAGAGGGTCTTCTTCGGAAACTCCGGAGCAGAGGCCATCGAGGCTGCCCTGAAATTAGCGCGGTATCATACGAAACGGCCTCGAATCCTTGCTTTTTTTGGAGCCTTCCATGGACGCACCATGGGTGCCCTCTCTTTAACGGCGAGCAAGGTGGTCCATGAGAGGGGTTTTTCTCCGCTTGTCCCCGGGATCACCCATATCCCTTATGCCTACTGCTACCGCTGTCCCTATCATCTTAAATATCCTGAGTGCGAAGTGGCCTGCGTGGACTGGATTCGCGAGGACCTCTTCAAGCGGTCCATTCCTCCGGAAGAAGTGGCCGCGATCTTCGTCGAACCGATTCAGGGAGAGGGCGGTTATATCGTCCCACCGCTCGAATTTCATCAGAAACTTTATGAACTGGCAAAGGAGTTCGGCATTCTCTTCGTTGTGGATGAGGTTCAGACGGGTATGGGAAGGACAGGGAAGATGATGGCGATCGAACACTGGGGCGTGGTTCCTGATATCATCGCTTTAGCCAAAGGCATCGCATCAGGCATGCCTTTGGGAGCCACAGTCTCTCAGACCGAGGTGATGGACTGGGTTCCCGGGTCTCATGCGAGCACCTTTGGCGGAAATCCAATCAGTTGCCAGGCCGCCCTGACCACGATCGCACTTTTAGAAGAGGGACTGGTTGAGAATTCGGCACGGGTGGGCAAATACATTTTCTCTCAGCTAAGAGAACTCCAGAAACGGTTTGATTTGATCGGCGATGTAAGAGGAAGGGGATTGATGATCGGAGTGGAACTGATCAAAGACCGAAAGACAAAAAAGAAGGCCATTGAGGAGAGAAATGCCGTCATTCAGAAATGTTTTGAAAAGGGGCTCCTCATCTTAGGATGCGGTGAGAACACCTTCCGTCTCATCCCTCCTCTCATCATCACAAAGAGAGATGCAGACACCACCCTCTCGATTTTGGAAGAGGTGTTGAAGAAGATAGAGAGTTGATCGAAAGTCAGAATAGGCAGATAAATATTTCCATTAATTTTTTATTTTTTTAGAAAGTGTATGTTCAGAAACTCAGTAGGCTCTATGGCAAACACAGAATGCCAATCTTTCCCCTCGTGGTAGATAACATCACCTGCACTAAGTTCATATTTCTTATTACCATAATTAAATATGTTTTTCCCCTTTATTATGTAGGTGAGCTCATATCCTCTGTTTTTGTGTTTGCTAATAAATTCTCCTTTTTTAGCCTCACCGAGGGTAATAGAAATGTTGTCATCCAAAGCACCCCTGTGGGCAAGAACTTTAAGTTTTAACTTATGGCTTTTAATAAAAGGCTGGGCCTTTCCTTTTAAAAGAATGACTGATCTTTCCTCAGTTAAAAAAGAATGAAGGGGGTAATGTAATTGATAAGCTATCTCGGATAAAAGGACCACCGAAGGGCTTACTTTACCTGTTTCAATCCTTTGTAGGGTTAATAAGCTTACACCAATTTTTTCTGAAAGCTCCTTCATCGAGAGACTCGTTTTCTTTCTTATCTCACGGATTTTACTTCCTACTTCTATTGGAAGATGTCTCATTGTAATTCATCCTTCATCGAATGATATTAATTTAACAGCGGGAGTCTATTTAATGATCGGTAAGTATCTTTACGAATCATCTTAACGCATATTTATTTCCCGTCAATTTAATCATATATGATAAATCCAATGTTAAAAGTCGTCAAGTTTGCTTTAAATCAAGCTACTAATTCTATATCTGCAGGAGTATGAGTTCCTAACATTTACATTTTAGCCCAAAATGTCAGAATTTATCAATCTTTACATACCTTATTTGTGAATTCCTTAAATTTATTAATTAGATGGACAAGCAATGACAGAAGCAAAGTGAGCCACCCTATCCAGACAAAGGATTCGGGTAGCCACAAGGGCGTCTGCATGATGGTGGAGGAAACGACGTGGCCTTTGAAATCCATGAGGCAAAGCTTCAACCCGTACCAAAACAGTATGCTTATGACCCAAATGGCCACTAAGGTTGTAACGAGCTCAAGCCCTGCTCTCGCCCTCTTCGGGAGACGCCCAACAATGGCATCAACCCTAACGTGAGCCCCATGGTTCAGTGCATATGTTGCCCCTAAGAATCCCATACCTACCATAAGGTATCCTGAGTATTCCTCGACGAAGTGAAAGGGAAAATTGAACAAATATCTTGATAACGTTCCTGTAGCAACAATTCCCAAAATAACGAATAGAAATATTCCCGCAACAATCCCGCACAGCCTCTCGATTAGAGAAACAATCTTCATTAGCTTTTCTCCGTTCCACTTAATGATCATTGAGCTACGTTATCCGGACACACGTTTCTCAGTGGCTCCTCTCGATCCTTATTCAAGAACCGAGACCTCACTTTTTCCTAAGCACCTTCCCCAGCCTCATTCCTGTTGGGTGCCCCTTCTCTATGACCACACCCCCGTTCACCAAGACATACTCGATTCCATCTGAATATTGACGCGGATTTGTATAAGTCGCCTTAGCTCTGATCCTATCAAAATCAAACACGACTAAGTCTGCTTTAAAACCCTCTGTGATGATGCCTCGGTCACGAAGTCTTAACGACGACGCAGGAAGCCCTGTCATTTTGTGAATGGCCTGCTCCAATTGGATTTGATTGTTCTCCTTACAAAATTGTCTGATCACCTTAGGGAAGGTTCCCCAGCTTCTGGGATGGTTAGTGAGAGACTCGATTTTGCATTCGGTTGAGGAAGACGCCCCGTCCGCGCCAATCATGGTATAAGGCCAGAGAAAGGTTTTCAATGTATCCTCTTCGGAATAGATCCACTGTAGAACGGCGACTTTAAATAGATCCTCGCCTTCGTTTAGAAGAATATCCAAACAAGCCTCCGCAGGATCTTTTCCAACCATTTTGGCAATTTCGGTAAACCGTTTTCCTTTGAAATTGGAATTCTGATCCTCCAGCACTGGCTCATTTCTGGCCCAAAAATCCTCCCAATCGAGATGACCAAATTGCAATCTCAATTCCCTACTAATTCGTGATCGCTCCTCTTTGCTACTTAATCTTCGAATAGTTTCTTTTGTCCCTCCTTCAAACACCCATGGAGGCATTAAAGAGACCAAGAAGGTCATCGCTGCCAGATAGGGATGAACATCACACGTCACATTAATGCCCTTCCTTCTGGCCTCCTCCATCATCTCAAGTACCCTATGACTCGTGCCAGTATTGGGAAACTTAGGAGCAATATGGGAGACCTCTAGATAGACGCCCGTATTCTTTGCAACATCAATAGCCTCCCCAAGAGATTCTACAAGAGTAGGACCTGCCCTGAGTGAGTCGCCTCTTAGATGGGTAGAGTAGATCCCGTCTTCATGTGCAACAATCTTGCAAAGGTTTTCCAATTCTTCTGTAGGGGAGTTTATCCCCGGAGGATAAACCAATCCAGAGGACATGCCGAAGGCGCCTTGGTCCAACGCGTTTCTTAACAGATGGCGCATCGCCTCTTGTTCTTGCCTTGTGGCCTGCCTTGCGTCAAAACCCATGACAGCAATCCGAATGGTTCCGTGGCCAACAAGTGATATGACATTGATACCAAGGCCGCTTTGCTCCAGCTCTTTCGCATATCCCTCAAAGTCCACCCAATTCAACGGAAGAGAACGGTCGTAGCCTATTCCAACAACATACGACTCGAGAAGTTTCCCCTTCTCGGGCCCGACCGGATAGCAAGACATTCCACAATTTCCAATCACCTCTGTTGTTACGCCCTGATACAAAGCGCTCTTTACATCCCGATCAATGATGAGGCTGAAATCAGAATGGCTGTGCATATCAATGAAACCCGGAGTGACAACTAAACCCGTGGCATCTAGGGTCCGAACGTTTCCCGGGTCATTAAGATTCTTCTGGATCTTAACTATTTCTTCACCCCGAATGGCGATGTCCTTTTGGTATCGCGGACTTCCTGTGCCGTCGATAATGGTTCCATTTTTTACGATAAGACTATACATTCTCATCCTCTGCGCTTGTTCTAGGAGGGGGCATCTCTCAATAAACCAGGCCACTTGATATGAAGACCATTTACTGCCAGGTTTTTCAGCGGAAAATTACAGCCCCATTCTCTTAGATTCTCTTATTTGCGGGTCTTCACCCATTCTTCATGGAACTTCTCCATTTTCGTAAGAAGCTCCAGTCCACCAGAAAAAGTCTTCGCCCAAGGCTCCCAACAACCTTTTTTCATTCTCTCTCTAATTTGCTGCCGAAAGGCTGGCCCTATGGTAGACACGGTACACCCATATTTGTCTGTGGCTTCCCGAACCGCCCATGCATCAAGATCATGCTGAATCTTCCTCGCAATGGCTTGATACTCTAAAGCAGCCTCCCGTACTTTTCCCTGCAAATCAACAGGCAATTCGTTAAACGCAGATTTACTGACCACAACAGTCCAGGTGTTGCCTTGTCCATAGGCGTGAGTTCGAGTAATATATTTTGCTACTTCGACGATTTTACCCGCGACCATCCCAAAATTGCTTCCACTAGTTCCATCAATTACCCCTTTCTGTAGGGCGGTGTAAACCTCTGCAAACGGTATTGTGACCGGCGAACCGCCTAAAGTTACAATCATGTCAGCACTGGTTTTGTTAAACACTCTTATTTTTTTGCCTTTAAAGGAATCAAAATCCTTTAACGGGACGCTTGCAGAAAGTGTTTGACCGGGAAACGGGTAACTGGCAAGGGGTATCATGTTGTGGTCATCATAGAATTTTTTGAAATTCTCGCCCACCACCTGAGCGCGTATCGCATCTTCCTCTTCGCCAGAATCGGAAAAAAAGGGTAAATCCAGTGCCCCAAGATGAGGATCTATTCCCACAAAGTAGGCTCCAAGAGTATCTGCCATCTGACATGCTCCGGTTTTGATGGCGCGCGGAATGTCAGGACCTGGAAATGGGTGTTCACCACTCACATAAAGCCTCACTTTTACCTTCCCATCCGTTTTCTGCTCGATGATTTTGGGTAATTGGTCCATGCTGGGAGATATCGCAAGATTATAAGGTGTATACCACTTCCATTGATACACTTGGCTTGCTGCCCCCGTTGGAATCGAAAGTCCCACTAAGAATATAATTAGGCAGGCAATGAAACAGCATAGATTTAATTTCTTCCCTTTCATGATAATCCTCCTTTCATTAGTTAGTTTACTTTGTATCAAGAATCATTCTCTCGCCGAACCAAGTCATTTTCTACACCTCCTTTTTCTTTCGTTCTCACAGTTTTGTGGTAAAACGCGTTTTCCCCTAATTGGAGATTCATGACTTTAAGTTACTTCAACATCTGCCTCGGCAGCCAAATCGCTATTTCCGGAAAAAAGTAGAGAACGGCTGTTGTGGCCAGCATGATCCCAACAAACGGTAACGCCCCATAGACAACCTCTGACAATTTTTCTTTCGATACCCTTTGAATGATAAAAAGATTCATTCCTACCGGCGGAGTGATCAGTGCAATTTCGGACATCAATACGACGATGACCCCATACCAAATAGAATCGAACCCCAATTTCATCATTAGGGGGAAGGTGACGGGGAGAGTGAGAAGCGTCATAGAGAGGGCATCAATGAAGCATCCTAATACCAGGTAGAGTAAAACGATTAAGAGAAAAACGAGTCCTCGATGGATACCTGCTGAGGCCGTAAACTCAGCAATACTTGCGGGAATCCTCAAATCGGCTAAAGCCATTGCCATGATTTGAGTTCCGACTACACAGAGGAGAATCATTCCAGTGGTAGATGCGGTTTCAAGCAGGGCGCCCTTAAACCCTTTCCAATCAAGCTTCCTATACCCCGCGGCAATAACAATGGCCCCAATGGAACCTACCGCAGCGGCTTCTGTTGGGGTCGCAATGCCAAAGTAGATAGAACCCAGCACACACAGAATGAGAAATCCAATCGGCAATAGATCTTTGATTCCAAGAACCACAGACCTAAGATTGAACTTCTCCCTAATGGGGGTGATCGTGGGGTTCAACAGAGAAACCGAAGCGATGTAGGCCATAAAGAAAAACGTGAGGAGTAAGCCAGGAAATACTCCTGCGATGAAGAGTTTACCAATGGATTCCCCAACCCATGCTCCGTAGACAATGAAAGGTATGCTGGGAGGAATCATGATACCTAAGGTACCGCCAGCAGCGAGGCTACCCAGAGCCATTCGTTGATTGTAATTGCGTTTCTTCAACTCAGGTAAGGCGATCGCCCCCATGGTAGCAGCTGTGGCCAGACTTGAGCCAGAGGACGCAGCAAAGATAGCGCAGGATAAGATATTCGTGTGAAGTAGCCCGCCCGGAAAAATGCCAACCAATGGAACGGCGGCACTAAAGAGCCTGTCGCCCAGTCCACAGCGAAAGACTATGTTTCCCATGAACATGAACAAAGGCATGGAGGTCCAAATGAAGCTATTGAAAATGTTAAACTGCAGGATACCCAGAAGATCTAAACTCCCGCCGATAAATAACAAATAGATCATCAAGCCAGTAAATCCTATGGCCACCCCAATCCATAACCCGCTGAATAAGGCCAAGAATAAAATCACCACTAAGACAATGATGATTAAACCTAAATTTTCCATAGTGATATGCTACCCTCCCGGAGTTCAATTCGGTGTCTTGAGAACGGTCCAAAGAATCGTCATATCCGCAACAAGATCATCTTCATACAGAGGACAGATTCAAGATCCTCATGGCGTTCTTGTAGAGGAATTTCTCCTTCACCTGGTCTTTCAGAGGTAATAGGTCTAATTCCTTGACAACCCGGTCATGAGGAATCAGTGAATCTGTAGCAAATAGGATTTGATCCTGGAGAATTGAATTCCCATATGTTAGAAAAAGCTCCCAACCTGTTCCGGGCTTCGAAATATACTTTGGTGATACTCCCCCTATTTCGAGATAGAGATTGGGATGTTTCCACGCCACAGCTACCATTTCATCCAACCATGGCCACCCCCCATGATTTGCAACAATTGTGAGGTTTGGAAAATCGCATGCAATTTCATCGAGATAGATCGGGCGGCCGTAATCGATTTTCCGATTCACAGAAAAATTCAAAGAGGTATGTATGGCAACAGGGATTTTCTTTTGTTGACAGTAAGAATAAAGTGGATAAAACCTTTTATCATTGGGATACCATCCTTGGACCCAAGGCTGTAGATTAAGTCCCTTCATATTCCATTCATTGAGATAACGGTCAAGATCACTCACCGGGTCTTCTGATGCTAAAGGGTCAATTCCTGCAAACCCGATAAGCCTATCTGGAAATCTCTTCACCGTTTCGGCAACCGTCCTGTTTAGCTGCTCAACATCCCCGTAAGAATACTCCGCATGAAGGACGGCAAGAGAGATACCACTTTTCACCATTTGGCTTATCAATTCTTCGACTGGGAGGGTACACATTCTCCCAAAATCGTAAAGTTTCTTATAACGCTCCATGAAAGGGGGCATGGCTTCATATCCCCCCATAAAAAACTTCTCACCCGTTCCAATAATCCTGAAGTCAATAATCATATAATTTCCCCTTTACTTTTGTTCCCACTACTTTGAGTCTGACAGTCGATCGTAGCAACCTTCTGTTAGGTCTCCCTTCTCTTCTATAAGTTTCCTTTTCTGTACTCGTTCCGAGGGGGTTTTGGGCAAGCTTTCTCTAAATTCAAGGTATCGAGGCACCTTAAAGGTCGCGATGTTTTCTTTACAAAACCTTATCACTTCTTCATAGGTAAGTTTCTCATTTGGTTTTGAAACAATATAGGCCTTCACTTCCTCTCCTCTGATTCTATCTGGTACAGGGATTACAGCTGCCTCCATGATTTTGGGATGATTCATGAGTATATGTTCAATGGATGCAGCCGATATGTTCTCTCCACCTCTACGGATTATATCTTTTTTCCTACCCACAAAATGAAAATCCCCATCCTCATCCTTGTAACCAAGGTCTCCGGAATGAAACCAACCCCCCCGAAAGGCTTTTTCCGTAGCTTCAGGATCCTTGTAATACCCTTTCATCATCCCCTTACCACGCTTCAAGATGATTTCTCCGACTTCGCCAGGTGGCAATTCAATATCATTTTCATCAACAATTTTGGCTTCCCTATAATAAACAGGCTTACCAATACATGCCGTTCCAACTTTACGATTCATATGATGAGATACCGCGATATCGCAGCTCGTTTCAGAAGAAGCATAGACCTCGAAAACTGGAACATTAAACCTTTCCTCCCAAGCTTTATGAATGTCCGGGGGAATCCCAGATGTCATAACCATTCTCAAATTGTGTTGCTTATCTAAATCAGAAAGAGGCATATTATATAAAAATGAAGTCATCGAACCTATGCAATAAAAGCAGGTGATTCCGTAGTGCCTTACCTCATCCCAAAATTTGGTTGTACTGAATTTTTCCCCTAATACCAGAGTAGCGTTAGAAGTCAAAACCATCATTGTATTCCATTGTGGATCCACATAATAAAATGGCTGTACTGTGAGGACACGGTCTTCAGCAGTAAGTTGAAATAACCTTCCCTGGATATCTCCAAGATTCATAAAATAATCGTGTGTCGCCATACAGCCTTTGGGATTTCCCGTTGTTCCAGATGTATACAATATTACCGCAAGGTCTTCTTCATGGATGTCTACCGGCCTCAAATTTGCTGGGTTTTCAAGTAAACTAAGAAAGGGAATGGTTTTACTTATATCGGAATTATCAATGTTAATTACTTTATTGAGTAGAGGAAGATCGTTTCGGATAGATTCCACCATCCCCATATGATTGCTCGATGTAACCAATACTTTAGCTTCGGAATGATTGAGAATGTATTTAACCTCTTTGTCCACAAAACGGGCATTCACAGGCACCATAACAGCACCAATCATGTTTGCTGCCAACCAGCAATAAGGAAATTCCAAACAATTTGGTAGCAAAATTGAGACTTTATCCCCCCTTTTAACCCCTAAAGATAAGAATCCATTTGCAATCCTATTCACCGTTTGCAATAAATCTTGATAAGTAATTTCTTTATCTTTGAAGATAAAAAATACCTTTTCAGGACTCCGATTGACTGACTCTTCAAACAATGTCCTTATATTATTCATCTTTCCCCACATTCCTTAAGTAAACTTAAAATAGTCTTTTATCTTTATGTTTCGTGGTTATATATCAAATTTTATAAATTGTCAAGAGAAAAATATATTTTTTGATAAATTTTTACGTTTTATTAACCTTAACGTAAAGGAGGGGTTTCATAATTGCATGAGCTAGGGAGATGGAATGGGGGATCGTTGTGAAGGCGCCGGTTAAAACCGGTGGAGTGTAGTGAATGAAATTGTCACACGATGAAGGAATAGCGAGCCACATCGGCCCCGAGTCATGCGCCTTTGTTCGTAAGAACAAGGGTGAAGCGTTGACAGGGGAACGTGCGGGCCGGGTATGGAGCCGTGAAGACCCCAGAGTTCAGGGTGCCGACGCTGTCCTACGGGTGAAAGGCAACACGGTGCGAATCGATAATGCGAGAGTCGCACTGACCCTGCGCGGTCAGAGACCCCGAGCACGTACGGAGACACTTTACACGGGAACCGGGATATCCCATGGCTGCCTCTGGTGAGTGTTGGGGGCCGCATCGGGAAGTCTGAGGACGCACGCCGATGATGAACGGCTATGGGAAGTCGGACAGCCTCATAGTACCGAGGAAACCTCCGAACAAGGCGCAAGCTGCGGAGGAGGTGGAGGGAAGGACAGGGAAGATGATGGCGATTGAACATTGGGGCGTGGTTCCTGATATCATCGCCCTGGCAAAAGGCATTGCTTCCGGGATGCCCCTGGGAGCTACGGTCTCTCAGACCGAGGTGATGGACTGGGTTCCGGGGTCTCATGCGAGCACCTTCGGCGGAAATCCCATCAGTTGCCAGGCCGCCCTGACCACAATCGAACTTTTAGAAGAGGGACTCGTTGAAAATGCCGCGCGGATAGGAGATTACATCCTCGGAAAATTGAAAGAGCTTCAGAAAGAGTTCGAAATGATCGGTGATGTGAGGGGCAAGGGTTTGATGATCGGGGTTGAATTGATTAAAGATCGAGAGACAAAAAAGAAAGCAATTAAGGAGAGAAATGCTGTTATTCAGAGATGCTTTGAAAAGGGGCTCCTCATCCTTGGATGCGGTGAGAACACCTTCCGTCTCATCCCTCCTCTCATCATCACACAGAGAGATGCAGACACCGCCCTTACCATTTTAGAAGAGGTGTTGAAGAAAATAGAGAAAAGTTGATTTTTATTTCAACATCTGAATCAATTCCTCGCAGGTGAGGAGGTAGGCAAATCCAAACCCAAGATTTTTCAGGGTGGCGAGATGGAGTTCGCTCTTGCGGGTGGCGGTCCCATCGATGAGGATAAAGACCCGGTAATCCCTCATAAAGGCATCACGGGCTGTAGTTTCACAGCAGAGGTTCGTCATGACCCCTGAGATGATTAAATCTTTAATCCCTCTTTCCCGAAGCTTCTCATCCAGATCGGTCTCAAAAAAGGCGCTATAGCGTTTCTTGGGGAGGACGATGTCTTCCTCCTTGATGACGACCTCCGGAAGAAATTTCCAATCTTCGGTTCCGGCCATGATCAACTCCCCCCACCATTTCTCCAATACTCCCCCATCTGAGGGGGGATCCGTATGACCGTGCTGGGTGAAGATAATAGGGACATTCGTTTTCCGACAGGACTGGATCACTTTTAAGATATTTCCAAGGACAGGCTGGGCAATCTGTTTAAAATAGTTCTGTAGATCGATGACGAGGATGGCAGCCCGTTCCGGATCGACCACTGCCTTCCTTTCCCGGTAGGGCTTGAGTTCCTTTAAGGTTTTTTCAAAATCGACTTTCATCATTTTTTCCATCTTGGGTTGTCGATCAGGAGAGGTTTCCCATTCCTCTCGATGAGGATCTTCAGAAACCCTGTTTTTTCAATATCCCCATAGTTGTGGCCTGCATCTCCAGGATAGACGGCGAAGAAGATGTAGGGAGTTCTCCCCGTATTGACCATCCGGTGGCCCCAGTAGGGCGGAATGTAGGCAACCGTGCCGGGCCGGATGGTGATGGATTCGAAATCCCCCTCCACGGTCTGCATGAGAAGGCAGCCCTCCCCCTCCAGACCGAGATACATCTCCGAAGTATCAGGACGTCTGTGATAATGTCCCTTGGTCATATGATATTCATCGCCGATCTTCCCCGGGTGGATCGTGGTCGTGGCGATCTGGAGATGGCCATTCTCTTCGGGCAAGACCTTCTCGCTGAAGGAATAGATCAAGGGATCGTCCTTTTCGAGAATCCGGCGTTCGGCTTCGCTGTCGAGAAACATTCCCTTCATATCGCTCAACTTGCGGATGTTGGTCCGGTCATTGGGAGTAAGCTCCCCCGTCTTAAAATTAAGATTCATCGGAAAGGGTTTCATTGACATACGGTCCTCCCTAAACATATAAATTCGAAATTCGAATATCGAAGTCCGAAACAAATTCAAATAACAAATGACCAAATTTTCAAAACGTATTCAATCCTCTTAGTTTAGAAATTTTGAATTTCGGTCATTCGATATTGTTTCGAAATTCGGATTTCGTGCTTCGGATTTCATTAGGATCTGTGCTATGTTTGATGGCCCTGTAAATATCGAACGATAATCTCAGCATTGATTCGAGCCGCCTGAATCAAATTATCCACTTCCACGGACTCATCGGTGGTATGGGATTGATCCGTTCCTCCCGGGCCGAAAATCAATGTGGGTATATGAAATTGATTGATATAGAAGCGAGCGTCGGTGAATCCGGAAAAACCTCTGACATTTGGCTTTTCTCCCCTCACCTCCCTGCCCGCTTCGAGGCCGATCCGGACGATCTCCTCATCAGGACTAATTTCTGACGGCTCGGCATAATCGATCTCTTCGATCTGATAGTTTAAAAGAGGATCCCGTGCTTGAATGGATTCGATCGCCAATTTGATTTCTCTTAAGATTTCCTCCTTCTTCTCGTCGGGCAACAATCTCCGGTCGACCTCAATCTCGCATCGATCCGGCACCACATTGACTTTTATCCCGCCCTGAATCTTTCCGATATTGATCGTCGGTTTTCCTAACAAGGGATGCTCTTTTGCTAATGGGATGGAGTTCAACCGGTCGATCAAGGCCATCATCTTTTCGATGGCGTTCACGCCCTGCCCTGGCCTTGAGCCGTGGGCTGACTTTCCAAAAGTGGAGCCCCTGAACCAGAGGGCTCCTTTCTGGGCAATGATTAGATCGAGATTGGTTGGTTCTCCGACGAGTGCGGCATCCGCCCGAATCATTCCTCTTTGAGCAAGGAAACCCATGCCCTGATGGCCGTGCGATTCCTCATCGGAGACGAGATGGAGGGCGAGACTTCCCTGATTGAGAGGGATGTTGGAACGGTCGATCATGGAGATGGCATGGATGAAAGAGGCGACTCCTCCCTTCATATCCGATGCCCCGCGGCCATAAACCCTGCCTTGCGAGAGTTTTCCGCCAAAAGGAGGGTATTTCCATTGAGAGGGATCTCCGGCCGGCACCACATCGAGATGGCCATTGAAGATGAGGCTCCGGCCACCCTTCCCCCATCTTCTTTCGGCAATGATGTTCGATCTTCCCTTCGGAGAGATATAAGTTCTGACCTGAAATCCCATCCTGGCTAGAATGGGTTTTAAGAAGAGAAATGCCTTCTTCTCGTTTCCCGGAGGGTTCTCTGTGGGAATCTGAATTAAACAGCTGGTTAAATCTACGAGATCTTTCTTTTTTACGAAGCGGTCTAATTTCATCGCTATTAATCTTACAGTGAAAAGCGAAGGAAGGCAATAAGATTTCCGAAAAAGTCTAGAAATCTCTGAAAAATCTGAGAAATCATTTTTTTAAATCCGTGAAATCAGAGAGCAACAGATAGTTTTCCAGAGCTCTCAAAAATTGCATTGACATTTTTGATGCGTAAGGGTAAAAATAGGCTCGTTCCTGAAAAGGAAACAGTTATTAACAGTCTCAAAATAGTAAAGACACCTATTTGTAAAATCCCTCCTAACCTCCCTTTGCCAAAGAGGGCTTCACGAAATTCTAACATGTTGATATTATTGAGGTAATTTAATACATGATATGGCCATTTCCTAACCAAGTAAAAACCTTTGTAATTCATATACTTACAAACCGGCTACTAACTGTTTTGCCAATTTTGGGGGCCTTTGGACCCCCTCAAAAAGGGCTGGTTAGGAAGACCCTTTTTCGTGAAGCCCATCTTGCATTGA
>JAGXTA010000003.1 GCA_018333535.1 Deltaproteobacteria bacterium
TCTATCGGCTCTTAGGGACGGAGATCGGACAGGGATATCAAACGGCAATCTCCCGTCATCTGTTTCGTGACTTTATCGAGGCAACGGCCCAGGTCCACATCCTTGAGAAGGAGATTGTAGTTCAATTCCAGAAACGGGCTCATAATCCATTGCTGTTGGCCGCGGGTTTCGATAAAAAGAATGTTCCGATCCCCTGGCTAGGGAAAAAACGACTGCAACTTCTGTTCGGTTGAGGCGCATGGTGTTAACTCAAAAAACTAACATGGGAATCCAGGTTAGTATAATTCAGTCCACCAACAAAATCCTCACATCCATCACATTGGTGCGGGTCGGGCCGGTGATGAGCAGGTCGCCCAGTTTCTTGAAAAAGTGGTAAGAATCGTTATTCTCAAGAAATTTCACTGGATCCAGGCCCATTTCCCTTGCCCTGGTGATCGTTGTATGGTCAGCCATAGCCCCGGCCGCATCGGTTGGGCCATCCGTTCCGTCCGTTCCACCGCTCAGAAGGACAGTCTTTTCCAATCCGCTGATCTCTAAAGCCCCTGATAGGGCAAACTCCTGATTTCTTCCTCCCAAGCCGCTGCCCCTGATGGTCACGGTCGTTTCGCCTCCCGAAAGGATGCAGGCTGGCCTACCTATGGGTTTGCCTGTGGATACCACCTCCCTTGCTATGGCTCCGTGAAATCGTGCTACTTCCCTGGTTTCCCCCACAATAGAAGAAGAAAGTGTAATCGTATTAAATCCGGCCAATGAGAATTCCTTTTCTGCAGCCCGAAGGGCAATGATATTTGAACCGATGATCATATTATGGACTTTTTCAAAGACCCCTTCTCCGGCCTTCGGAGTCTCCTCCATCTTACCCTCTTTCCCTGCCCGAAGATGGTTTCGGATGGAGGAAGCAATCTCATTGATCAGACCATATCTTTTGAGGATCTCCCAGGCTTCTTGGAAAGTGGAGGTATCAGGGACAGTGGGGCCGGAGGCAATCACATCAAGGGGGTCTCCAACGACATCCGAAAGGATAAAAGTGATGATGGTCGAAGGATAAGCCCAGCGGGCAAGCCAGCCTCCCTTCATCTTGGAGATATGTTTCCGGATGGTATTGATCTCCTTGATATCGGCTCCGCAATCTAAAAGAAGCTGAGTTAACTCCTGCTTCTCCTCAAGCGTGATCCCATCTGCAGGAAGCGGCAGAAGGGCGGATCCTCCCCCTGAGATGAGAAAGAGGACGAGATCTTTAGGGCCGGTGTTGGTGAGAAGGTCTTTAATCTTCTGGGCGCCTTCCAGTCCTTTGGGGTCGGGTAAGGGATGGCCTGCTTCATTGATTTCGGTAAACCTTAACGGCAGGGAATGTCCGTATTTCGTCGTAATCAATCCCTTTGTAATACGATTTCCAAATAATTCTTCAATGGCTTGAGCCATGGATGAAGAGGCTTTTCCGGTTCCAATGAGGAAGATCCTCTCAAATTCATTCAGATCGAAGACCTTTTCCGAAACTTCCTCAGCTCCGATGATCAAACGATTCTTATCGATACGGGCGATCTCTTTTAGCCTCTGATAGGGATCGACCGCAGAAACAGACTTTAAAAAAATGGCTTGGGCCATCTTCCGCATCTCTTCAAGGCTGAATCTACTCAATTTAATTCTCCTCAATATTTGTGAATTTTATAACTAAATTGCACTTTGCTGTCAATTATTGTTTTATCGTTCTGACACCGTTAGTTGATATACCTGTAACCAGATGAAAATCCGTCCCCCCTGCACCCTGTGACACCGTCACCCTCGGTTTGCGAGACATTAGGTCATATTGTGCAATAAATTGAAATATTGCAGGCCTGTTCCCCCAATGGCCTCCTTTGTTGAAATCATATAACTTTTCGGCTAATGCTGAGCCATTTGGTTTTCCGCTCGCCCTGAGGCACTCGAAGGGTGAACGGAAAGCTCAGCCTCCGGCTCAGGCTCCGCCCCAGCCTCCGGCTCGTAAGAGCCTACGGCTCGGAGAGAGGGGCTCCTGCCCCGGAGGGAGAGCCTCTGGCTCGGAGAGGGCAGGCTTGTCGAAGTATGAAATCGATTTAAACAACAGCCCGTGAAGATGTCCCTCCGGAATGCTGGAGGAGAGGCGTGGGGAATATATGGGAATTAAGCTCTATTGAGAGTTAGCTCTTTTTTTATCATCTCCGACAGCCAATGGCGGATCAATGCCTGGTAAGGGATAGATTTTTTCGTAGCCAATTTCCGTATGGCTATAACCTGGAGAGGGTCCATTTTGATAGCCATATTCTTGGGCTTTCGCTTCGTTCTTTTTGAAAGTATGTCCTGCTTAAGCCGGGGATCTAAATTGAAATGAATGGGCCCCTCAATCAACTCCTCGAAAATGTCCGCCTGGTCATAATAGTCAGCCCATTTTTTTGTTTTATTTTCTATTCTCATGGTTCACTCCTGCATTTTTTAAATACTAAATTTATGACTATTTCATTAAGAGATGTCAAGTTTTTAAATTGGAGATTTCTGAAAAAGCCAGGGAATCTCTGATACCATTATAGTGAACGACATAAATAAGTTGACATTAACCATATGTCATTGCGAACGAAGTGAAGCAATCTCAAGGGATTGCCACGTCGCTTCGCTCCTCGCAATGACTACTTTTCAGGGTCGTTCACTATAATAGAAGAGTCTGATGTCTAACGTCTGAAGTCCGGTGTCTGAATTACCAATAAAGAAAAAAGCTTGACTAATGTGCAATCATTTATTACCATTAATATGACATCACATTGTGCATGTGGAGGGCGACGATGAAGACTATTACCATTCGAGGCATTGAGCCCGGACTGGACCGGGTGATCAAGTCTCGGGCAAAACAGAACAACCTGAGTGTGAATCAGTGGATCCTGCAGGCGCTAAAAAAAATTACCGGTATGGGAAAAGAGCCGGTGTTCAAGAAGCACAACGATCTGGATGCTCTTGCGGGCGGCTGGAGCAGGGAAGAAGTGAAATCTTTTCAGAAAAACACTAAAATCTTCGAGAGAATCGATGAGGATGTCTGGAAATGAGACGGATTGCGATTGATACGAACATTTATACCTCTTTCAAGTGCAATGACCAAAGTGTCGTTGAGGCGCTCAGAGATTGCGACCTCATCGGCGTGGACATAACGGTCATCGCCGAGCTCTTTTCCGGGTTTTCACTCGGTGGCAACGAAAAGAAAAACCGGCAGGAATTAGAAGCGTTCCTCAACTCTCCCCGGGTTGATATGCTCCTGCATGATCTCGAAACGGCAGATTACTATGCTTTGATTGTCAAAAGATTGAGGGCAAAAGGTCGGCCCATTCCCACCAACGACATCTGGATAGCCGCCAATGCCATGAAGCATGGTTTGGCGCTCTTTTCATTTGACAACCACTTTAAAGAGATCGAAGGCCTGCCGTTATTTTAAATAATTAAAATACAAAGGGTAAACCCCGTTAGAAATTCCAGCCAAACATTTAACCTTAATGATATTGACAATTAGGATGCTTTGCGATAGTTTTTTTCAAATATGGGAGGGTCATAAAAAGGTTTAAACCTTCTTTCTAAAACAACGATGGAGAGAATTATGGTTTGGCCCGGAACTTGCTTCACTCACTCACTCACTCACTCACTCACTCACATCTGCTCTATTTAGAAAGGTTTTGTCTCCCTTCTGTAATATTTAGTAGAGTATTGATACGTTAATCTTGACGGACAGTTTCCATGAACCGAAGAATGAACAATGACAAGCGCCTTATAAATGGAGGTCCATTGTTATGAAAACATTTCCACGTTGGGTGATGGCGGTTCTGGCGCTGGTATTTCTGGCTGTGCTTGCCTGTGGTGTGTGGTTCTACCGCACCCAGGAGCGGCACCTTCGACAAGAGGTTGAAAACGATCTTTTCGCCATCGCAGAGCTCAAGGCAAGCCAGATTGTCCAGTGGCGGGCCGACCGTCTGGCAGACGGCGCCATACTTATGCACAGCCCCTTCCTGATCGAAGGCGTGGAGCGCTTTCTGGCCAGCCAGCCAGCGCCGTCGCATCAGCAGGCAGGCACAAAGACCGAGGATGCCGACGCTATCCTTTCACGTTTCCGGGCTTTACATGAGCACTATCGTTATTCCGACGTCCTCCTTGTGGCCCCTGACGGGGAGGTGCGCTTAAGCCTCAGTGGCGTCAGAGGCGCAGTCGGTGGCGAAACCCTATCGGCGCTGACTGCGGCGATGCGTGACCGCAAGCCCCTGCTCACCGATCTGCATATCGACAAAATCGAGCCATTGCCCCATATCAACGTGGTTGCTCCGCTCCTGGTGAGGGGACAGACTCAAGGGCCCATCGGCGCAGTCATTCTGCTTAGCGACGCCCGGCAGTTTCTCTATCCCCTGATTCAGTCCTGGCCGACGGCCAGCGAGACTGCCGAAACCCTGATCGTGCGGCGCGACGGCGAAGACGTGCTCTTCCTGAACGAACTTCGACACCAGCCGGATGCGGGGCTTGCACTTCGCATTCCATTGAGCCGCACCGACGTGCCGGCGGTCATGGCCGCGCTGGGCAGAGAAGGTGTTGTGCAGGGGAGGGATTACCGCGGGGCGGAGGCGCTGGCGGTTTTGAAGGCCATCCCGGATTCGCCCTGGTTCATGGTTGCCAAGAAGGACAAAGCAGAGGCCTTTGCCGTGTGGCGGTTCCGCTCCGTCCTCATCCTGGGACTGCTTCTGGGCCTGGTCGCTTTTGTTGGCGCTGCCAGCTTTGTCGTCTATCAACGGAACCAGAAAGCCCACTATCGGGTTTTATACCAGTCGGAAGCCGCCCTACGGGCAAGCGAAGAGGAGCATCGTGTGACGTTGATGAGCGCTGGTGACGCTGTGATTGCCACAGACTCCGAAGGCCGGGTGAAACAGCTGAACCCTGTGGCGGAATCACTCACCGGATGGACCCAGGACGAGGCCCGGGGTAAGCCCATTGAAGAGGTCTTCCGTATTGTCAACGAGGAGACACGACGGATGGTTAAGAATCCCGTAGAGCGGGTCCTGTGCGAAGGGGTCGTGGTGGGACTGGCTAATCACACCCTGCTCATCGCCCGGGATGGGACCGAGCGCCCTATTGCCGACAGTGGCGCTCCCATCCGCGATGAGCAGGGGACAATCACCGGCGTGGTGCTGGTGTTCCACGACCAGACCGAGGAGCGCGCGGCACAACGGGCGCTGAAAGAAAGTGAAGAACGATATCGAACTTTGGTCGAAGAAGGCTTTGATGGGATCTTTATCCAAAAAGGGTCTAAGATTACTTTTGCCAATCGGCCTCTGTCCGAGATGCTCGGTTATAATCGGGGCGAGTTGGAAGGGAAAGATCACTGGTTAGTTTACCACCCTGACTATCAGAAATTTACAAGAGAACGGGCAAACGCGAGAATGCGGGGAGAAGCGGTTCCCTCCCAATATCAGGTCAAATTACAACGCAAAGACGGTTCTTCCTTTGATGGGGAAGTTCTGGCCCGAAGGATCATGTTCGGAGATGACCCGGGAATTCAGGTCTGGGTAAGGGATATTACCGAGCGCAAGTGTGCGGAAGAAGAGCGGAGGAAAAGCGAAGAGTTTCAGCGGGCGATTGTTGCTTGCTCACCCGTAGCGCTCTACAGCCTCGACCAAGACGGAAACGTGATCACCTGGAACGCGTCGGCCGAGCGGATGTTCGGCTGGACAACCGAGGAGATCGTGGGCAAACCGCTGGGGGTTGTGCCGGAAGACAAACAGGAGGAATTCCGTGAAATTCGTCGGCGTGTGATGTTAGGTCAGACCTTTTTGAACCTGGAGACCATCCGCCGGAAAAAAGATGGCACACGCCTTGATGTCAGCCTTTCCACTGCCCCCATTATCGACGCCGAGGGCAATGTCATAGACATTATGAGCCACGTGGTAGACATCACCGAGCGCAAGCGTGCGGAGCAGGAGATGGCGGCCCTTCAGGAGCAGCTTCGGCAGTCTCAGAAGATGGAGGCGATCGGGCAGTTGGCCGGGGGGATTGCGCATGACTTCAACAACCTTCTGACGATCATCTCGGGAAGCGCCCAACTTTCGCTCCTTGATCTTCAGGAGGGAGATCCCTTGAAGGCAAACCTCGAAGAGATCCGAAGGGCTTCGGACAGGGCTGCGGACCTGACGCGCCAGCTTTTAGCTTTTAGCCGGAAGCAGATTTTAGAGATGAAAGTATTGGACATGAACCAGGTATTGGAGAGGCTTGATAAGATGCTTCGGCGTGTGATTGGGGAAGATATTGCACTGGAGGTTATTCCTGCCGAGCCCCTTGGGAAAGTAAAGGCCGATCCCGGTCAGATGGAGCAGGTATGGATGAACCTGGTGGTCAATGCGAGGGATGCGATGCCTGAGGGGGGCAAACTGACCATTGAGACCGCCAACGTGGAGTTGGACGAGGAGTATGCCAGGAGGCACATAGCGGTGAAGCCAGGTTCATATGTGATGCTGTCGGTGAGTGATACGGGGATGGGGATGACACCGGAGGTAAAAGAACGACTCTTTGAGCCCTTCTTTACGACCAAGGAGATGGGCAAAGGAACAGGGTTGGGGTTATCGACGGTTTATGGGATTGTGAAGCAGAGCGGGGGAAACATCTGGGTTTATAGTGAGCCGGGTCAGGGGACAACCTTCAAGATCTATCTTCCACAGGTGGATGAGCCTTTGGAGGAGTTGAGGGAGGAGGAGATTCGGGAGATCCCTCATGGGAGCGAGACGGTCTTGGTGGTGGAGGATGAGGAGACGGTTCGGAAGCTTGCGGTGAGGATATTGAAGAGGCAGGGGTATAAGGTATTGGAGGCAGAGGATGGGGGCAAGGCCTTTATGCTCTGTGAGAAATTCAAGGAGGCGATTCATCTCATTCTGACCGATGTGGTGATGCCCGGAATGAGCGGACGGAAGTTAGCGGAGCGACTGAAGGAGATACACCCTGAGGCGAAGGTTCTCTACATGTCTGGGTATACGGACAATGCGATTCTTCATCATGGTGTTCTGGAGCCGGGGATTCAGTTTTTGCAGAAGCCGTTTACGGTGGAGGGATTATCGAGGAAAGTGAGGGAAGCGCTTGACAAGTAATTCAGATGGGGAGATGGGGAGAGAGGGGGATAGGGAGATGAAAAAGAACAGCTCGGAGTAAAGAATTCGGAGACAAACAAATATAATATAAGTTGCAAGTGGAAGATCGGGAGATGGGGAGAGAGTGAGGGGGGAAACGATGGCCAATCTGTCCGAAATTTATAAAAAATATAATTGGGTTTTTTCCGGTGTCTTAATCCTTACTGGAATCTATCTTACCAGCCTCTACAGTTTTCTTCTCTTTCACAGCCTGGCTGAGTTGTTTAGTATTGTCATCGCCTTTGGCATCTTCATCGTTGCCTGACACTCCCGCCGTTTTCTCGACAACAACTATCTTCTGTTTATTGGGATTGCCTATCTCTTTGTGGGCGCCATCGATGTGGTTCACACCTTAGCTTACAAGGGCATGGGAGTTTTTCAGGGATATGACGCCAATTTGCCAACTCAGTTGTGGATTGTGGCGCGCTATGTTGAGAGCCTCTCCCTTTTGATTGCCCCCTTCTTTTTCAATAGAAAGCTCAGGGTGGGCGCAGTATTTTTTGCTTACACGGTAGCCATTGCTCTTCTCTTCGGGACGATATTCTATGGGCCCATTTTCCCGGACTGTTTTGTCGAGGGAAAAGGGTTGACCCTCTTTAAAAAGATTAGTGAATACATTATCTCTTTGATCCTTCTTGGTTCTATGGCCCTCTTGATTCGGAAGCGAAGTGAGTTTGACAGACGTGTATTGACCTGGGTGATCTGGTCTATTATTGCGACGATCATTTCAGAATTGGCCTTCACCTTTTATATCGGTGTCTATGGTTTATCGAATCTGGTCGGCCACATTTTTAAAATCATCTCTTTTTATTTGATTTACAAAGCCGTCATTGAGACGGGCTTAGCAAAGCCCTATAACCTTCTCTGGAGGAACCTGAAATTGAGCGAAGAAAAGCTGAGAGAAGAGAGGGATAGGGCACAGGGTTATCTGGATGTGGCCGGCGTAATGTTGTTGGTGATTGGTCCTGACCAGAAGGTCCGTCTCATCAATAAGAAGGGGTGTGAGGTTTTGGGGTATGACGAGAAAGAGATTATTGGGAAGAACTGGTTCGGCCATTTTTTGCCGGAGAGAGTCCGGGAAAATGTCAAAGTCATCTTCTCAAAGATAATATCCGGAGAAACGGGTTCTTTTGGGTATGTTGAAAATGTCATTTTAACCAAGAGAGGCGAAGAGAGAATGGTCGCTTGGCACAATACGGTGTTCAGAAACGAAGCTGGAAATATCGTTTCAACTCTCAGCTCAGGAGAGGACATCACCGAGCGGAGACGTGCAGAAGAGGAACGAGAAAAGATCGTCCATGAGCTTAAAGAATCTATGGGGAAAGTGAAACTTCTGAGCGGGTTTATTCCTATCTGTGCCTCCTGTAAAAAGATTCGCGATGATAAAGGGTTTTGGGAACAGGTAGAAGTCTATATTCGGGACCATTCCGAAGCGGAATTCAGCCACGGCATCTGCCCGGAGTGCTTTAAGAAGCTTTATCCGGAAGAAACATTAGAGGATCTTTAGAGGTCTTTTTTTGAACTGGTTACCTTGAATCTTGCTTCCATTGGGTAGAGCAAGGTTTCACGCCCTCCAGTCTACTGTCTCCCCTTTTCAGCTCTCCTAAAACAGGCCAACCTACTTCCCGTTCTTCTCTCCACTTTCTTATGACAGAATTTCAGACAAAAGGAGGAGGAAAATCGTTGAGATGCACAAATAAATGTGGTATGATTGTTCACATTCAATCACCGATCGGAGGGTTAGATGCGTGCGACCGTTACCATAGAGAGAGGGATACTGGATAGGTTATTTTAAAAACACAAAATCTTGATGAGCATTTCGACAGCATAAAGAAGTTTCTTCAGATCAAGATATATATCCCAGATCTCAACCTCGGACCTCTTAAACCGAACTAAATCATGGAACTTCCTCTACGGTATATCCTCACTGTCTCTGAACTGACAAAGGAGATCAAAGAGGCCCTTGAGGCCAAATTCTTCGATCTATGGGTCGAGGGAGAGATCTCCAACCTCAGGGTTCCTCCTTCCGGGCACATTTATTTCACCTTGAAAGATGAAAGTTCTCAGATCAGGGCTGTCTTCTTCAAGATACAGTCCCGGACCCTCCGCTTTGTTCCTGAAGACGGCCTTCATGTGATCTGCCGCGGGAGGGTTACCCTCTATGAGAAGAGGGGAGATTATCAGCTCATCCTGGAAGGGATGGAACCCAAAGGGATCGGCGCTCTTCAATTGGCCTTTCTCCAGTTGAAGGATAAACTTGAAAAGGAAGGGTTTTTTGAGACCGGAAGGAAAAAACCGATTCCGACCCTTCCTCAGACTATTGGAATCGTCACCTCACCTACCGGAGCAGCCATCCAGGATATGATCCAGATCATTCATCGGAGATTTGAGAATGTCGCCATTCTTCTCTATCCTGTCCGGGTTCAAGGTGAGGGGGCTTCACAGGAGATTGCCGAAGGAATAAGGCGCTTCAACAGGATGAAGAATGCGGATGTGATCATTATCGGAAGGGGAGGGGGATCACTGGAGGATCTTTGGGCTTTTAATGAGGAAGATGTGGCAAGGGCAATTTACCATTCAGAAATACCTGTCATCTCTGCCGTAGGCCACGAGACCGATTACACGATCTCGGACTTTGTTGCCGATCTGAGGGCGCCGACGCCCTCTGCCGCAGCAGAGCTGGTGGTCAAGGATAAAAGAGAGTTGAAAAGAAATCTTCATCATCTGAAGTCCGTTCTGGAAAATCAAATGACTCAATATTTGCAGGAGATGAAAACCAATCTGTTTCATCTCAAAAAAGGTTTAATCGATCCCCGAAAGATGATAGAAGACCACCTTTTAAGACTGGATGACCTGGTCAATCAATCTCGAAGGCTCCTCCTGTGGAACGTAACAAGGAGGAAGGAGAAAAGGTTATTCCTTGCCGAAAGATTGAATCTTCAGAGCCCCTTCCAGAGAATCAGAAATATGGAGACCTCCCTCTCGGATGCGAGGAAATGGTTGGGCCAGAACATGAGACATAAGATTCAAATAAAGAAACAAAATTTAAAGGGAATTTTGGGGAAACTGGATTCACTGAGTCCCCTCTCCATCCTTCAGAGAGGATATAGTATCACCCGAAAACTTCCCTCCCTTAAAATCCTGAGGGATGCGGCTGAGGTTTTGGTTGGAGATAAAGTGGAGGTAAAACTGCACAGGGGAACCCTGTCCTGTAGTGTTGAGGAAAAAGAGAGGCCTTGACGATCACAGCTTTGAAGAGATAATATAATATATTACATTAAAACTATTGGAGATTTCGAATGCCAAGAGAAAAGAAGGAGAAGTTTGAAGACGCTTTGGAGAAATTGGAAAAGATTGTGTCTCAACTGGAGGAGGGGGAAATCTCCCTGGAAGAATCCTTGAAGCTCTTTGAGGAAGGAATTCGACTTTCCCGTTTCTGTAACCAGAAACTGGATGAAGCGGAAAAGAGAGTGGAGATCCTTCTTAAAGGCAAGGATGGAACTCTGGAGTCGGAGCCCTTTGAGCCTTTCGAGAACCCAGGGCAGGGTCCTTCAATAAACCCGGGACAATTTTCTTTTAAATTATCAGCTGATAACGAACCCGAAAAAGATGAGTAGGATCTCATGGATATCAAAAAATATCTCGAGGAGAAAAAAGAGATTGTGGATAGAGCTCTGGAGAACTATTTACCCAACCGGGCAGAGAAGAGTGGGGAAGCGGATTTCCCAATCTCTCTTCGCAAGGCCATCCGGCACAGTCTTTTTAGCGGAGGGAAAAGGATACGTCCCATCCTGTCCATAGCCGCCTTTGAGGCTGCTGGAGGGAAAGGGGATAGGATTCTGCCTTTTGCCTGCGGATTAGAGATGATTCACACCTACTCCTTGATCCACGACGATCTTCCAGCGATTGACAATGATGACTATCGAAGGGGAAATCTCACCTGCCATAAGGCGTTCGGAGAGGCAATCGCTATTCTGGCAGGAGATGGCCTTCTCACAGAAGCCTTCAGATTGATGACGAAAGAGGCTTCCGCTGATCCGAGGGTTACTCTCGATATTGTGAATGGGATCGCACGGGCCTCTGGGATTTCCGGAATGGTCGGGGGCCAGGCTGCTGACATTGAATCAGAAGGGAAAGAGGTCGATTTTTCAACGGTGGGATATATCCATAGCCATAAGACCGGAGCGCTTATATTGGCTTCGGTCAGGACAGGAGTGAAATTGGGGGGAGGGGATGAGAAGACCCTGAAGGCCTTCACCCGGTACGGAGAAAGCATTGGCCTTGCCTTTCAGATTGTTGACGATATTTTAAATGTGGAAGGAAAGGCTGAATTGTTGGGAAAGAACACGGGAAGCGATCTTTTTAAGAAAAAAGCTACCTATCCCTCTTTATTGGGGATCGAAGAGTCGAGGAAGCGGGCAGGAGAGTTAATGAAATCCGCCATCGATGCCCTCGACCCTTTTGGACCCGAGGTAGAGCCTCTCAGAGAGATTGCCAGATTCATCGTCCTGAGGGAATCCTGATAGATGACGAAATTATTAGACCAGATCAAACATCCGTACGATCTTAAAAATCTCGACGGAGAGGAACTGGTGGGGCTCTGCGAAGAGGTCCGCAAAGAGATTCTTGCCACCGTCTCACAAAATGGGGGACATCTTTCCTCCAATCTGGGCACGGTGGAGCTGACCGTCGCCCTTCACTATGTCTTTGACCTTCCCAGGGACAAATTAATATGGGACGTGGGTCATCAGAGTTATTCCCATAAACTGCTCACGGGCAGGAGAGATCGTTTTCATACCTTGAGGCAATACGAAGGGATCAGCGGTTTTCCAAAAAGGGATGAAAGCCCTTATGACACTTTCGATTCCGGCCACAGCGGCACTTCCATCTCAGCCGCCCTCGGAATGGCAGAGGCCAAAAGGCATAGGGGTGACGAGGGAAGGCCAATCGCCATTATCGGAGATGGATCGATGACCGCAGGCCTCGCATTTGAGGGCCTCAATCAGGCAGGCCACATCGACCAAGATCTGATCGTCGTTCTGAACGATAATGAG
Organism: Deltaproteobacteria bacterium; assembly: GCA_018333535.1. Taxonomy (GTDB): domain Bacteria; phylum Desulfobacterota; class BSN033; order BSN033; family UBA1163; genus RBG-16-49-23. Next base: position 12,203 of record JAGXTA010000003.1, read on the forward strand.
ATGTCGATCTCTCACAATGTGGGCGCCCTCTCCTCCTATTTGAACCGATTGATGACCGGGCAGTTCGTCAACCGGTTTCGGGATGAGATGAAGGACTTTCTCGAGACCATCCCGGGCATCGGGAAATCAGCCCTCCGTTTTGCTAAGAAAGCTGAGGAGTCGCTCAAGGGCCTTCTCATGCCAGGCCTCCTCTTTGAAGAGCTGGGCATGAAATTTATCGGGCCGATTGACGGTCACCGTCTCGATCATCTGATTGAAAACTTTCAGAATATTAAAAAATTGAGAGGCCCATTTCTCGTCCATGTAATCACCAAAAAAGGAAAAGGTTATGGGCCTTCGGAGAAAAACCCCTCCCTTTACCATAGTGTGCCGCCCTTTAACATCGAGACCGGAGAGATTCAGAAAGGACAGACGCCCCTTCCTCCCACCTATACCGAAGTCTTTGGAGAGACACTCTGCGCATTGGCCGGGGAGAAAAGAAGGCTTATCGCCATTACGGCGGCCATGCAGAGCGGGACAGGTCTGGAAGAGTTTGCAATAAGGTTCCCTGACCGGTTCTATGACATCGGGATTGCAGAACAGCATGCGGTCACCTTTGCCGCAGGTCTTGCCCTCGAGGGCATGAAACCGGTCGTGGCCATTTACTCCACCTTTCTTCAGAGGGCGTACGATCAGATCGTTCAGGATGTCTGTCTTCAGAACCTTCCGGTTGTTTTTGCCCTTGACCGGGGGGGAATTGTGGGGGAGGACGGGCCTACCCATCACGGCCTCTTCGATTTCTCTTACCTCAGACATATCCCGAACCTGATCGTGATGGTGCCTAAAGATGAAGAGGAGTTCCGGCACATGATTAAAACCGCCGTGGATTGTCCTTCGCCAGTGGCCTTCCGGTATCCCAGATCAAGGGGGATAGGATTGAAGAAGGGTGAGAGCCTTAAATCTCTCGAGGTCGGTAAAGGAGAGGTGCTCAGGGAGGGGAAGGATATCCTTATCATTGCCATCGGTTCCACGGTCTATCCTTCACTCCGGGCCGCACAGAGACTGGAGGAGATCGGGATCGATGCCGCCATCATCAATAGCCGGTTTCTGAAACCCCTGGATGGAGACCTCCTCTGCCACTGGGCAAAAAGAACAGGGAGAGTCCTCACCGTTGAGGAGAATGTCCTGATGGGAGGGTTTGGAAGTGCGGTCCTCGAACTCTTTCAGGAGAAAAAGATCGTATCCATTCCGGTGAAGCGTCTGGGCATCCCAGACTGTTTTATCGAACACGGACCCCAATCGCTTCTGCGGGAGAAGTACGGGATCGATGAAAACGGGATATTCAGGGAGGCGAGGGCGATGGTCGAGAGATGACCAGGAAAGAAAGGTTGGATAAACTTCTCCTGGAGAAGGGCCTTGTTCAAAGTCGTGAAAAAGCGAGAGCGCTTATCATGGAGGGAAAGGTTCTCGTCGATGGAGCGATGATTGATAAGCCCGGAGTGAATGTGAATCCAAAGGCTGATATCAGACTTCAGGAAGGAGATTCACCCTATGTGAGCCGGGGAGGGAAGAAGTTAGAGGGGGCGGTCGTTACTTTTGGAATTGATCCTGCTGGGATGGTGGCGATGGATGTCGGCGCCTCAACAGGTGGATTTACGGACTGCATTCTACAGAAAGGGGCCCGAAAGGTTTACGCGGTCGACGTGGGTTACGGACAGCTGGCATGGAAGCTTCAGCAAGATCCAAGGGTGGTTAATTTAGAGAGAAGAAATATCCGCTATTTGAAGAGAGAAGAGGTGCATGAGGAGATTGACCTGATCCTCATCGACACCTCTTTCATCTCCATGGAAAAGTTTCTTTCCCATCTTTTGGGGTTTCTTAAGAATGGGGGAGCCATCCTTGGCCTCATCAAGCCCCAGTTTGAAGTGGGAAAGGGCGAAGTGGGAAAGGGCGGTGTGGTAAAGAATGGAGTCCTCCATCAAAAGGTGATCGATAGAATTTCGGAATTTTGCCAAAGCCTGAGTTTGGAGGTTCTCGGCGTGATCGAATCCCCTCTGTTAGGCCCTAAGGGAAACAAGGAATTTTTCATTTACTTAAGAAAAGATTGAAAGATGGGAAAACCAAACGAACCGCCTCTATCAAAACTGTTTATGAGTTTAATTGCTGAAGAAGAGGATGTCTGTTATCAAGCGATGGAAGCATTAAAGAAGGACTTCGGTGAAATCGATTTCGTCAGTGAAAAGCTTCCGTTCGATTTGACCGAGTATTATGCCCAAGAGATGGGAAAAAACCTGTTCCGTCACTTCATCACTTTTGCGGTATCCGTTTCTCGGGGCTCCCTTCCCGACATTAAACTCACCACCAACCATCTGGAGGAGAAGTTTTCCGGCCCCGGTGGAAATCGCCGGATCAATATCGACCCGGGCTACCTCTGTCAGGCCCATGTCGTTCTTGCCACGACGAAGGGCTATGCGCATCGGCCTTATCTTGAGAAAGGCATCTATGCCGATTTGGCGCTCATTTACCGGAATAAATCTTTTCAGCCATTGGACTGGACTTATCCTGACTACCGTCAGGAAAGAACCGTTCAACTCTTCAACCAGATCAGGAAGCGATATCTTGAAAACCTAAAGGAGAGGAAAGATCATTCATGCTAAAATCGATGACAGGCTATGGAAGAGGGGAAGGGGAGACCAGCCTGGGAAGGGTGCTTGCGGAATCCCGCTCTGTCAATCATCGCTATGGCGATATCAACATCAGGCTTCCCAAACGTCTGGCGATCTTTGAAAACCGGATCAAAGAGATCATCCGGTCTCAGATCTCGAGAGGAAGAATCGATGTCTCCATTAAACTGGAGGCTTTGGAAAGTGAGAAGGTTCAACTTCAGGTCGATTCCAATCTCGCGGAGCAGTATTTTCAGGCTCTTCTCTCATTGAAGGATAAGTTTCAGCTCAAGGGCGAGATCACATTGGAATTGTTAGCCGGAGCAAAAGACCTGATCTCAGTGAAGGAAGAGTCAGGGGACATCGACCCCTACTGGCAGGAGATCGTCCCGATCCTGAAACGGTCTTTGCAGGAGATGGACGAGATGAAGCGTTCGGAAGGGGATGCGCTTGCGAAGGATATTCAAAAAAGGCTGGAACGGATCAACCAGCTACTAAAAGAGATCAAAGATCAGTATCCTTCTTACGTTGAGGCCTATCAAGGCAGGCTTCGGGAGAAGCTTCAATCTCTCCTGAGAGGAATCGAGGTGGATCCCATTCGGCTGCAACAGGAGATAGCCTTATTGGCCGAACGGACGGATATCACCGAAGAGGTCGTCAGGGCCCAAAGCCATCTCAGCCAGTTTGCCCTGCTCTTCAACGGGAATGAATCTGTGGGCAGAAAGATGGATTTTTTGCTTCAGGAAATCCATCGCGAGGTCAATACGGTGAGCGCAAAGGCCAATGACGCGGAGATTTCCCAGAAGGTGGTGGAGATCAAGAGCGAATTGGAAAAGATCCGTGAACAGGTGCAGAACATTGAGTAGTCGGATAGCCCAAAAGGATTTCGTTCACCGGTTACGGCAACGATGCCCGTATCGGTTAACGGTAACGGTTACGTAAAAAGAGAATTACAGCCGATAAACGTAACCTTTTACAAACGATACGGGCTTCGTCACCGTAACCTAAGCCCTGAGCTATAGAGAGTTTATCTTAAGGAATTAGAATGGGTAAGAAAAACCAGGAAGATCAACTGGGAAAAGGCCTTGTTTTTGTTATCTCCGCGCCATCAGGCACGGGGAAAACCACGCTGGTAAGACGGGTGATGGAAAAACTGCCATGCCTTCGCTTCTCTGTCTCTTACACCACACGGCCTCCCAGGGCCGGCGAGAAGGAGGGGGTGGATTACCGCTTTGTTTCCCCGGATGTTTTTCAGGAGATGGTTGCGAAAGAGCAATTCTTAGAATGGGCAGAGGTTTTAGGACATTATTATGGAACAGCCTGGGTCGATCCTAAAGTTTTGGAGATAGAAGGGGTGGATCTGATCCTCGATATTGATACACAGGGAGCAAAGAAGGCGAAGGAAAAGCTTGACCATGCCATCTTGATCTTCCTTCTCCCGCCTTCCATCGACTCCCTTAAGGAACGATTGATGGGCAGGGGCCTCGATTCAGCAGAGACCATCCAATTTCGCCTGGCCCATGCAAAGAGGGATGTTGGGGAGGCGCACTGGTATCACCACATCGTCATCAATGAGAGGATCGAAGAAGCTGTTGAAAAATTGAAGGCCATCATCATCGATGAGAGACGTAAAAGAGATTTCTGAAAAAATCCAGAAATCTCTTAAAAATCTGTGGAATCTTTTTTTTAAAATCTGTGGAATCAGAGAGCAAAGATAGTTTTTCAGAGCTCTCCAAAAAGGAGGAGAATCATGGCAAGAGTTACCGTGGAGGACTGTTTGAAAAAGGTGGAAAGCCGGTTTGAACTGGTTGTCCTGGCTGCAAAAAGGGCCAAGATGTTGATGAAGGGGGCAAAACCCCTTGTGGAAACGGATAACCGGTCTGTTGTGAACGCCCTGAGGGAAGTGGCTGCCGGGAAGGTAAAATTAGCTCCTCCGAAAGAGAAACAGGCCCATTCCTCTCAAGAGGAATAATGAAGACAGGGATCAAAGAAAAAAGAAGAGCGGTCGAAAGTCAGGGGACCGGACTGATTGCCGATCCCATCTATCACTATATCGTGATGACTGACCGCATCGCAGGCGAGAAGACGGAAAGGGATGTGATCGACTCTCCTTATCTTCAACGGCTCCGCCGCATCTTTCAACTCCAGAGCGCCCGCTGGGTTTTCCCCTCCGCAGAGCATACCCGTTTTCAACATTCCCTCGGAACGATGCATGTGGCAGGGGTTTTTTCCGATCAACTCTATCCTTCCCTCTTTGCTCTCTTTAAATCGGACCTTCCGTCCTTTTCCTATATCAAAGAGCTTCTGAGGATGGCCGGACTGCTTCATGACATCGGACATGGCCCTTTCTGCCATTTCTTTGACGAGCAATATCTAACGCGCTTTAAGACCAATCATGAAGAGATCGGGCAACACATCATCCGTGAAAAAATCGCTCCCATCCTGAAGGGAATTCGAAGAAGCGTCGGAGGCCCTTTTGAAAAATCGGAGGCGCTCGATCCGGAGCAGGTCGCCTTTCTCATCAAAAGGCCGCAAAAGAAGGCGAAGCAAAAGCATCCGGAATGGCTCGTCTTTCTCCAGCAGCTCTTTAAGGGAATCTTCACCTTCGACAATATCGATTATATCCTTCGGGATGCCTATATGACCGGCGTCTCCATCGGCCCTGTTGACTGGAGGCGTCTCCTCTATTACACCTCCTTCCGGAAGGAGGGGCTGGCTCTGGATAAAAGAGGAATGGACGCCCTGGCCATGTTCCTCAATGCGCGTCTCTATCTTTATTCCAATGTTTACTATCACCGGACAACACGCTCCATCGATCTTCAGCTCCAGGAAATCTTTAAGGAAACGATGGAGATCCTCTGCCCCTATCATCCGCTCAAGGAGGTCGAACAATATCTTGCCTTAACCGACTGGTTTCTGATGGAGAGGGTGATGGAATGGAAGCAATCCCTGTCGCCGAAGGAAAAGCGGCTGGGGGAAAAATGGGGGGAAGTTCTTTCGAGGAAGTTAAAATGGAGCAGTGTCTTTGAGGAAAAATTAACCCTTAAGGAGATGGAGGTTGGACGCCCCGTCTTTTTAACTCCGGAAGAGGTCAAGCAAAGAATGGAAAGGGTTTTGCCCAGGCCGTTGAAAACGGTCGAATTTCATGTTGACATGGCCCATCACGATCCCAGACCCCTCAATCCATGGCATGAGACAGCGGGGGCGACCCTGCTCATCTATGATCCGGGAACCCGGAGGATTTCAAGAGAACCTCTCCAGAGGGTGTTCCAGTATATTCCGGCCAAGGTGGCCATCTGCCGCGTCTATGCGCTGGATCACCGTTTTGACCGCCAGCTCGGTCAGGCCGCTCGCGAGGCGCTTGCTTCGGAAGGGCCTATGGAGATTTATGAAACGAATCTTTAAGAGACATAATCACTCGTTTATGAGGGAAATTCCATTCCATTGATAGAAGGAGTCGATAGGCGGGGTTTTTAACCCCGCCTCCAACATAGGCGGGACACGAATGTCCCGCCTGTCGGGTGTCATTAAATTTTATCAGGAAGGAACGTTATTTGTCTTTGAAGGGTTGACCGTGTTATGATTAATGAAAATTAAAATGAATAACAGAAAGGTTTTAGTCGTGGAAAAGAACGGATATCAGAAACAGGTGATGGGGATCTACCAATTTATCAGCGACCATCTTTACTTCAATCGACCCGATATCGAAATCAAAGGCGAGCCCTATAATTCCGCCATCCTCTTAAGCCTGCTGACCGGCCTGACCAAAGGAAAAGAGCTGATCATCGGAGAACCGGGATTGGGAAAGACGACTTCCGCTGAATTTATCTGTTCATTGGTCTACCAATTTCCGTTGGGTGTGATCTGGGGAAGTGAAGTTTCAGGCCATCCCGAACAGACCGAGGAAAAAATCATCGGAAGACCCGATCTTGGAAAACTGAACCGGGGGGAGGAAGATGTGGTGTGGACCAATTTCTCCCAGGTGCCGGTCAAGATTGTGGATGAGATCAACCGCCTCCCCGAGACCAAACAGAGCATGATCCTCGACGGGGTGGACCGGGGAAACTGGGAATACCTGAACGAGATGATCATCAACGACGAATACTGCCTCTTTGCCACCGCCAATTATCAGGACGGAGGGACAAACACGGTCATCGCACCCTTGGTCGACCGGTTCGATGTCATCGTGGAGTCGAGATATCCTGGCGCCAATCTCTCCTTTCTTATCGGGAAATCCCGTGGGAAGGACCACATCCTGAGGCATCCCAAATATGAAAAGGACCTCTATCGTATTTTGAAATCGAAGATCGCCTATCAGAAGAAGATTCCGAAACTTGAGGAGATCTGTGACGCCTTCGGAGAACATGTCCAGGAAACCCTTGGGGTAAAACCCCTTCGGAGAGAAGATCGCGACCGGATCCGAACCGAGATGGGAAGTCTCGACCTGGACCTCGATGCCAGCGCTTTTGCACGGATGCTTTTGGCCGAACTCTCCTTCTGCGACCGATACGGCCAGAAGAGAATCGTCGAAAACTGTGAGGAGGGATGCCATTATACCGGCTATCTCTGCCGTCAGATCAAGAATTGCGCCTCAAACCGCCTTCCGACTTCCATCAAGCTCTTCTCCCAGGGGCTGGCATGGTTGTTGGGGGATTCCGAAATCGATATCGAACATGTGAAGGCGGTCATGCCCTTTGCCCTTTCGCACCGGGTCCAGTGGAAGGACGAGATTCTCTCTCAAAAAGAGAAGGCCAAACGGGATGATCCTTTCCAGATCTTTCTTGCCAAGGAAGCAGTGAAGACCGTTTCCCAGAGATACCGGGAGCAGAGCGATCATCTGAAGGATGCGCTTGCACTCGGATCAAAGATCTTTCAGGGCGAATCCCTGGAGCCCCTGGAAGGAGATCATCCGATTTATACCGAAATCAAGAAAGATATCCGCCATAGAAGAAATTATTGATGAAGAACGGTTGTTCAAAGAAGAAGGCTCTCCTTTCTCCTCAGCAAGAGGTCCGAGCTCCCCTTATTAATCCATTCGAAGAATTCAGAGCCTTCCAATTCAAACATACGGAGATTCCTCTGGACCAGATCGTCCGGTCCACCGAGGCTATCATGGACCAGATTCGTCTGGGGTATGAGAAGCTTCTGGAAGAAGAAGCAAAGGAACTGGTCTGGATGGTGCAGTATAATACGATCATCAAGGCCTATGAGGTGGCGGAGAAGTATGTTAAGGAGATCGATTATTCCGCGGAAGATATCGAGGATTTTTGCTTTGCTCTCGAAACCCCCCAGAAGGTCCCCTATCTCATTCCAGGGCCAGCGGGAATCTACATCTCCGCATTGTGTAATTATGCGAAAGAGGAGGAGATCGTTCTAAAGCTTTCGGAGCTGAAGACAGAGATCAATCTCATCGGGTTTAGACTGCCGAGGGGGAAACGTCTGATGGTGGAGGGGGATACGGGCGATTTCACGGGCATTGGCCTTGAAGGCGGAGAATTGCTGGTGGAGGGAAACACAAAGAACTGGACCGGAGCAGGGATGAGGGCCGGCAAGATACTGGTTAAAAAGAATATCGGCCTCCATACTGGGGAGTGGATGATGGGTGGTGAAATCTACGTGGAAGGAAGGGTAAGGGGGCTTGGAAATATCGTTGAAGGAAAAGTCTACGAGAGAGATAAGCTTGTTTATCCAGGAAAGGCCCGTTTCCCCAACCAATATTATTAGGCGATCCATGGAAGAAAAAAGACTTCAAACCCTCATTGAAGAGATCTGGCCCCGGCTCAAAAGGAAACATCTCTACCCGGAGATACCCATCCCGAAGGTCGGGAAGGTCAACGATCCTCCGGATGAAGGGATGGAAAAGAATGACCCCGCGTTTCGCGGGGTCGGATTGGAGATGAAAGATAAACAGTTGACCATCAACCCGTCATTTCTCTCCACCATGAAGGGCAAGATGTCGGAGGAGAACCTGATTGAGGCTCTTCTCGATCATGGAATTACTCATTACACCTTCTGCCCATGGGATTTTCAGACCCATCTCGCGCTCTATGCGGAAGCCAAAAAGGTGATGGGCGATAAAGAGACAGCCAAACAGGCGGCCACTCACTTTATCGATGTCATTGCCGATACCCACTGCGTTAAAAGAAGGGTTACGGAAATTCCGGAATTGCATCGAAACCTGAAAAAAGGAGCTGTCGAGGAAGTGATCGCCTCTCTTTATCAGAGAATCTGGGGAATCGATCTGGGGATTTCCTCTCCTAAAAAAGGCAACGAGGAGGTGGTTCGAAGGCTCGCGAGGATTCCTTATCTCGATCGCTCCAGGTGGACTGAAAGCATCCGGAAATTTTCCCGGTCCCTTAAACCCCTCCTCATCCTTGAGCAGAAGGAAAAGGAATCCGGGGGCGGCAAAGGAGATTCCAACCCCCTGGGGGAACATGATCTGAATCACTATTCGTATGAAGAGATCGATCAGGGATTAAGGGATTATGCTCAGAAGACGATGGGACTTTCAGAATTCAAAGAGGTGGTCGAGGATTTTTCTGCTGAGCTGAAAGAGATGGGGTATGGAATCGAAGGCGGAATGGGAAGGGGAAGGGGGGCTCCGATTGATGCCGATATTCTCTTTTATATGAAGCTGGCCGAAAATTATTCCATCCCCCTGAAAAAAATCCCCCTCGAAGAGGCAGGAACCCTCCACCCTCATTCCCATTCCCCGTGGGAAGTTGGGTCCCCGTTCCAGGACATCGACATCTGGACCAGTTTTGGGAAAATCATGCCAGGGATCACGCAGATCTGGAAGAAGAAAGAGGGAAAAGGCCGGGGAAAGATCGAAGGGGCGCCGGACTGTCTCATCATCATCGATTCGTCCGGGAGCATGATCAATCCTCGGAAAAACCTTTCCTATGCGGTTTTAGGGGCCGCCTGTGTCACCAATGCCTACCTGAGGAACCATTCAAAGGTGGCGGTCTATAATTTCAGCGATGCCCCTATGGGAGGCCGAGAGGTGCTCGATTATACCACCCACCGTGAAGAAGTCTACCGAACGCTATGCAAATATTTCGGAGGTGGAACGGCATTGGATCTCGAAGATATCATGCCCATGATTAAGAAGAAGAAAGAGCTGGATCTCTTCATCATTACGGATATGAAGATTACCAACTTGGAGACCTTGATCGGGTTCTTCGGAAAGATCCAGAACAGGATCACCGCCGTCCATATCGGAGAAAATCCTTATGCTTCACGATTCGAAAAGGCGGTGGAGAAAAGAAAGAATATCAACATCTTCACGGTAAAAAAGAAGGAAGATATTCCCCATATTGTTTTAGGAAGCATTCGGGAATATTTTAACCCGATTCATAAAGCCCGTTGAAGTCATCGAGAGGTCCATAAAAAACCTTGGCTCTCATCCTTAAAATCCTGTAAGTTAGCTAAAAGTTCAGCTAATCCAATGAACTGAAGGGATTTCAAAGAGCGAAGCACATTATCGTTTTTAAATATCTAATGAGGCGACCTTCCGGAAGAATACAGATAACAAGTTGAAAATATTAACTTGCTGATTGATTAAAAATTAGGCAAATTGTAAAAGAATTTAAGCGGCACGTCCTTTTAAAACCAAAAATTTTAAGTTATCAACAGGGTTTAAACAAAAAATGTGGGAAATAAGGCTAGCCATTTAGAATCATTTGATAAATAGAAAAGGGATCAGTTAGAGGAGGGCTTTAACTGATCCCGGCCAGTACATCAATTGGGGGTGAAACAATGAGGTGATATGATTTGATGTACTGTTTGCATTTATTTTAACAGATAACAGAAAAATATCAAATTTTAATTGTTTTTTGGCACAGGATTTGCTGATATAATTCAATTATGAAGATTTTCTTCCTTATCATTCTTTTTATTTTTATTTCAACTCCTGGATACGCCCAGGTTTATAAATGGGTGGACGATAAAGGGGTGGTCCATTTTACTGATGATGTGACCAAAATCCCTGATAAATATAGGCCTAAAACTGATAAGATTGGAATGTCCGAAGAAAAAAGCGAAACAAAAACAGGGACAGATCCATCTCCGAAAAGAAAGGAAGACGCCTATAAAGACCAGCTGGGCAGGGGCGAGGAATACTGGAAGAACAGGGTCGAGGAATGGAAAAAGAAAATGAGAATGGCTCAGGAAAAAATGGAAGGGGCAAGGATAACATATAATGAATTGACAGAAAAGTTTAATGATTCAAAGAGTTCGGCAGAGAGAAACCATCTCAGGAGAGAAAGAGATCAGGTCAAACAAGAGATGGATCAGTATAAAAAACAACTTGAAGAAGCCAAGACCATGCTTGAAAAGAAGATACCCGAAGAAGCAGATATCTATAAAGCGAAGCAGGAATGGATCAAGCAGTGAAAAGATTTCATAGAAGCGTAAAAATGTACTTAACCAATAAAAAGTTGATAACCATTTGTTTTTTAAACTATATTCATTTCTACAACCTTTTTTTCAAAGTTATTTAAGAAGAATCATTTAAATAATTCGAAATTGGTATCATTTTTGCGAATTGATGATTTTACCAGTTTTGACCAAATATGACCATTCACATGGTAAAAAATTAGCCAAATTAAATCCAAACCTTTAATATCAAGAGAATGGCATTAAAAATGCAGTTATTAAAGTTGATATGAATAACCAAACGACAACAGAAAGAAAGATGGGCATACTTGCCGTTGAAAAGAGGCGGTATCCAAGATATACCGCCGAATTTCCCATGGACTATGCACGGATCGATGACAAGGGGACTTATGGCGGAATGGTAGCCAATGTGAGCGAAGGAGGGTTATTGGTCTACCTACCCCAACGGATGGAGATGGGATCTGTCTTAAAAATCGAAATCCTTTATGTCCAGGGTTTGGAATTTAACACGATCAAGGCTGTTGCCAAAATCGTTTGGTCTGACCTGACGGCAAAAGAGAGCTACGGAGAGTATCGGTATGGTCTGCAATTTCTCCATATCGAAGAGAAGGAATTCGACAGATTGATCAATCTGCTAAAGGAGATCGGTAAATGAAAAGATGATCCCTGGATCATGAACAGTCCCGACCCATCCTGCTTGCCATTCCACGTTGTTTCAAACCCCTCTCTTAAAAAATTAAAAAAACCTCTTGAACTTTTTAAAAAAATTAATAAGAATAGAGTAGGTTTATGGATAGCAGAGGTGGGGAGAACGCCTATCCTTTTTTACGAGAAATCGAACCCTAATATAACAGGACACTAATACAAAAGGAATAATGGTTCAATCTCATATGAAAGACGAAACGTATCGAGTCATCCTTCATCGAATCGGGGAAAATACCGAAGAGGAGAAGGCCCGTTTTTGCGAGGAGGTCTCAGAAAATCATGGGATCCCTCTCGACCTGATGAGAAAAATCGCTGATCGCTGTCCCATTGTCATTAAAAAAGACCTCCCATTTAAAAAGGCTGAAATGTTGGCGATTGCCTTTAAATCATCCGGGGCCTCTGTCTCAGTGGAAAGAAAACGGGATTTGCCACCTATTTCCCTCGAGCTCATCACTGGAGGAACCTATCGTTTGGGATTGGAGTCGACCAGCCTCCGAAAGTCTCCCGGGGGAGCATGGCAGGTTTTCGGAAGGATTAAAAATATCTCTACCGAAGAACTCCGTGATGTCTGGACTCTGATTCAACTTTTTGACGAATATGAAGAGTTGGTCACCTTCGAAGAGATCCCTCTTCCCATCAATCCACTTCCTCCCAATGAATCTTCTCCGTTAAAGGCTATTTTTGAAGGGGACCTTCCTTTGCAGAAAGTTTCCATCGCTTTTAAGAACGCAGCAGGGAATCCGCTTCCGGCTATGGATAAGAGACAGAAGAAAGAATGGGTGGAGGTGAAAATTTCTGAGATCGGGGTAAGAAGTCGACCCCCTTCTTTGGTTGAAATATCTGAAGAGGTTCTTCACACCTTTGAGCTTCAACCCCCTCTTGTTCCCGAAGAGGGCGAAGAGAAGCCGGAAAGAGAAGGGGCTCTGATCGAAATCACACTGCCTGAAACGGAGGAAATCCCTTTAACGTCAAAAGAAAAAATAAAAAGCTCCGGAGAGGAGTTGGCTCTGGTTTTCTTTGAAAAAGACAGACAGCCATTAGAGGAGGAGAAAGAAAAAGAAGACGAGAGATTTCAAACGGTGGTCGGAGAGGATCGCTTACGGGAAGTGATTCATACTCTTAGGACCGAGGAAAGCTCTGAAGAAGAGCTTTATCTCGATGATCTTGCCGAAGATCGAATGGAGGATTTCCGCCAGATTGAATCAAGCCTCTCCTCATTTGAAATAGAAGAACCTGTCGCAGAAGAAAAAGCGGCAACCGTTGAAATAAAAACGGAGGAGGAAACATCTCTTTATCCCTGGTTGGAAGACTTCAAAAAAGGGATTGAGGCCTATGATCAAACGAATCGGAACCCCTTCTTAATCTGGTTTGAAAATCTCCAGGAGGAAAAGCAATGGGGGGGCGTCTACCCGTCTCTCTTAACCCTATTGATTTACGCCCGCTTCAATCAAACTCCTTCCTCGGATACAGCGCTCGAAAATACTCAGAAGGTGTACCATCTGACCATCCAAGCGGACCAGTCCTACGAGGAATTCCCTCCCCTGAAAGGGGATCTCTTCTTTCCGTCAGATGTTTGGAGAGACCTATACATCAGGGCCATTCCTAAACTTCAGGAAGTGTCCCGTCGGATGATGGAGGGAAAGAATTGGGTCACATCCGATCTGGATCGACTCATTCGCGTCATCCCTCACATGACTGCACGGAATAGCCGTTGGGCCATTCGTGCCATCCATCACTGGATCCCAGGGATCATCCCTGATGTTTCAGATATGCCCATTGATATCACTGAAGGTCTCTACCGGGTGGCTTCCCGATTAGGCGTGATCAATCCCTTATTCGATTATTATCAGGGGAAAAATTCAACGGGTGATCTGAGACTTCAATCCTTTGCAAGAGTTGCCTTTCCTGAGGATCCGGGAAAAATTGAGGAGCCGATGAGCCGATTAGGAGCAACAGACGAAGGAGGGCATTGTTTGCCAACCCAACCTCAATGCCAGGACTGCCCCTTCGAGAGCTTCTGCCAAAAACGTTTTATCGATTTTGACCCGGCGGAAAAAGGGATGATTCTTCAATAAGGGTAGAACATTGGAGGAACGGAATGGAGAAGTTGAAATCGATGAATGACAGAAGAAAATCCCAGAGAATGATACTGGACTTGCCCCTTGAATACCGCGTGATGGATGCGACTTATGGCCACGGAGGATTAGTGGTCAATGCAAGTGAACTGGGACTCCTTGTTCAATCTATAAAAAACCTCCCCATTGGGACAAAATTAAATATAGCGGTCTTATTCCCCAAGGGATTTGAATTGGCCAACTTCGAAGTTCTGGCAGAGATCATCTGGAAGGACCTCCATTGGGAAGAGGATTGGGAGGGATATAAGTACGGGTTAAGATTCCTGCAGATTCTCGATAACGAGTATTGGAAATTAAAACAGCTATTAGACGACCAATTTCATTTGGAGGAGGTCCAGCGAAATTATCGATAGGGACAGGGGGGGGATGACAGAGAAAAAGAATGGAAAACCTCGCATCGGAATTGCCAATATTGAAAGAAGGAAGTACCCGCGCTTTTCAATCGACCTGCCGATAGAATACCATTCAATCAGCTCTCCCGTCAGCCATGCCGGCCGGGCGCTCAATGCGAGCGAAGGAGGATTGCTGGTGTACCTTCCGGAAAAGATGACCGTCGGCCAACACCTTGCCCTGAAGCTCTTCTTCCACTGCGGCGCTCAAATGAATATCATCGAGATGACAGGAGAAGTCATCTGGATGGATATCCACCTGGACATGAACTGGGGGGATTATCGAACGGGCTTGAAGCTGATTGATATCTCTCCCGAAAATGTTCAACGACTGAAAGACTTCCTGCTATCCCTTACAAAGTAAAATCCCATCAGACAATCCATCGGTGCATTGAACCCTGCTCGAGTGATTTAGAATGTAGCCCCGCCGAAGAACACGGGACATTATTGTCTCACTCGGGGAGAAAAACCCTCGCCTTTCCGCCGGAGGCGGATCCGCTTTTTGCGGACAGGCGAAGACTTTAGTATGCACACTGTGTGCAGGTTTTTTAGATTTCCCCTCGTGAGGATTTCTGTGCTGTTTGTTTTGTCTTTTCCGCCAGAGGCGGATCCGCTCCTGGCGGAAGCTGACTTCAGTCAGTAGAGAATCCACCAGCTTGTAGCTGGTGGTAGTTCAATTCTTATAAGATAAATCCAAGTTTTTCTTACCTGTTTAAATCTTCTTGTCAAAAAGAGAAATAGGACTTATAATTTTTTAAAAGGAGTAGAACAATGAGCGGAAAAAGCAGCTTTCCATACCGCAAATTTGACAGGAAGCCACATCCCCATATCGTCAAACAGATCTTAGAGGATGAGGAACTGGTTGAGATGATGAAGGAGATGCTCGTTAAGGAAGGCAAACCCTGTCCTTTTTGCCACCGAAAACTGAAGGATGAAGTAAAGGCCCGGGAGATCTGGTAATCATTGCCGGCCTGAGAACAACTCATTCCCTACATATTTTCGTCCGGGAATTCCCTGGTAAAAGAAAATTTTAAAGGATTGAGCATAAGCATTTTTGCTGAATCTTTTACTGCATTTGCAGGCTTATCTCCTTTTCGCGAGAAAATATCAACCGTAAGGGTAAAAGGAAGTGAAACGGAAAAAAGCCCCAATCCCACAACCGCTGCAGCAACCCCTAAGGGTCTTGCAACTATTAAATCAATCGTATTCCATTCGTCTGTAAATGGATCATCCTTTTTCCATTTATCCGAGGCCAATGCATTCGGATAAATACTTCCCATTATCATTGCGGAAATCAAAAGCATTGAAAAGGCTTTTTTATATCTCTTCATATGCGCCTCCTTTCAAGTTTGAAAAAATCATATCAGAACTTGACGTCTTTGTCAATCATTTCAAAGAAATAGGCGGTTGAGGCAAAAAGGAGGGCGTTAACGCAAGGTTTTCATCAACCAGACAGAAATGATTTTAGCGATGAATAACTTGATTATCAGGAGATGAATCTTCAAAAGATAAAGATTGGCAAGTGTTTCTTCCTTGATTACTCTAAACATCTGTCAACACCTCTTAAACTCCAGCCCGCATAATGATAAAGTGAATGATCATAAACCCTGACCATGGCAGGAACAGGGGTTGATTTAAAAAAAAGGAGGAGGAAAGGGGAGATGAGTTTTTGAATCGTGTTCATCAATTGAATCATACAAGATATGACTGCAACAATCCTGCCAAACCCAGAATGATACGACTACTTATTGATATCATTAAATATTTCCAATAACTCTTTTTAAAATGTTTTGAGTTTTGTGACATAGATTGTCAATAAATTGAAAAAGGGTCAGTTCCGGAAAGAGAGTGAAAAGGAGTCTTTCAGAGCTCTCTGAAAAAATCCTTGACAACCGGGAAGAAAATCGTTATTTAACCTTAAAATTCAACAGGAATCTCAGATCATCTTCATAAGTTATGGAGTGGACATTACTTCTGAATTCAACTTTCGAACCGTTGAGAGTGGTGACCTGGAAAAAAGCAATCATTATGGTCATGCTCGGGAAAGTGGAAGTGATCGAACAGTATGAACGGGCCATCAGGGGAATCAGCGTCTCGATTCATCTTCCGGCCGTCATTCGTTTAAATCGGTTTATCAGGAGAAAAACACCCATCATTAAATTTTCCAGACAAAATTTGTATGTCAGGGACAAGGGGATATGTCAATATTGCGGAACCCCTTTTGAGCATAAAGAGCTGACCTATGATCATGTTGTCCCCCGTTCCAAAGGCGGGCAGACAGAATGGACAAATGTCGTCACCTGTTGCACGGCTTGTAATCTCAGAAAGGGAGGGAGAACGCCGGAAGAGGCAGGCATGATCTTAATGAAAAAGCCTAAGGCCCCTATCTGGATCCCTCTATTAACCAAGAGCCTAGGGATCGACGAAACTCCTTCGCCTTGGAAGGATTATCTCTACCTTCATCAGGAATGGTCACTATAAACGTTCATGGATACGATACCCGGTAACCCACCCTTCTATTTTAGCCGCCTGTTTAAAAAAAAATGGGGAAAGAGGATTTGACGACTCACCAGAAGGAGAGGCCATGAAACATCTTTGGGCTCCATGGAGAATGGATTATATTCTGAGGCGAAAAGAAAAAGGGTGCATCTTCTGCCTTCATCCAAGGTGTGATGGAGACAGGGACAATCTCATTTTATATCGAGGGAATCATGCCTTTGTAATGATGAATAGATATCCTTACAATAATGGTCATCTGATGGTCGTCCCCCGTCGGCACTGCATCGACCTGGAATCTTTAAACCACTTTGAGTCAAAAGAACTCTTTGAACTATTAAGCGCTTCCATCAGGGTGTTAAAGAAATCCCTCTCCCCGGAAGGGTTCAATATCGGTGTCAATATCGGGAAGGTCGGGGGAGCCGGTGAGGACCATATCCATTTTCATATCGTTCCCCGCTGGCCGGGGGATACCAATTTTATGCCGATCCTGGGGGAGACGAAGATCGTTCCGGAGTATCTTTCAAACACTTACCAGAGGCTTCATTCTGCCTTTATCGAACATCTGAAAAAAAGACCGGGACAGAAAGGAGGAGGAAAAAAGTGAAATGGATTAAAACGCTTCTCATCATGATCATCTTCATCCTTGTCATCCTCTTCTCCCTTCAAAACAGGGAAGAAGTGGCTCTCCGATTTGGCCTTTATCCCATCCAAGATCAGTTTTGGGAGGTCCCCAGGCTTCCCCTTTTTTTAATCATTCTCTGCTCCGTCTTTTTGGGGGTGTTGATCGGAGGGATCGGAGACCTTTACCAAAGGTTTCAACTTAAAAAATCCCTTCGCCAAAATGAAAAAATGATTGAGAGATTGAGTAGGGAAGTTGAAACCCTTCGGGGCTCAGGCGTGGAACCATCCTCGTATTTTAAAAAAGATGTTTGATCTATTCAAGAAATTCATGAAAGCAATCTGCCCTTACTTTGAAAAATATTCTCTTGCATTTAGGATGAATTTGTAGTATAGTTTTTCCAAAGAGTCGGGTCTGCTGAAAAAGCGGGCTATTTGCCCGCTTTTTTTTTAGGACTCCTCTTTTAAAAGAGAAAGAAAGATGTCAGAGGAGATGATCCATCGGTTGATGAAAATGATCGACCCCATCCTTTTAGATGAAGGGATGGAATGCGTTGATCTGGAATACCGGAGGGAGGCCAGAGGATGGATCTTGCGCATTTATATCGATAAAGAGGGCCGGGTCACGCTCGACGATTGCGCCCGAATCAACCAAAAAGTAGGAAGAACGTTAGATGTGGAAAACCCCATCGAGTCCCCTTATCACTTAGAAGTTTCTTCTCCAGGTTTAACAAGACCCCTCAAGACGGAAAAAGATTTCGTAAGATATCAGAATCGACTGGTGAGGGTTAAGACCGTTGAGCCCATTGAGAATCAACGACAGTTCAAAGGAAGGCTTTTAAGGGTTATCGATAAGGGGATTGAAATCGAAATGGATGAAACGATCGTCCATATCCCTTTTCAAAGCATTGCAAAGGCCCGTTTAGAGTTGGAGTTTTAAGAAGGATAAGAAGGAGAGATCGACCATGCCGACCAATCTAAATTTTGTGATTGACCAGGTGGGAAAGGACAAAGGGATCGACCGGAGGGTGATCATCGAAGCCCTGGAACAAGCGGTCCTGACCGCCTCCAGAAAAAAATACGGTCAACAGGGAGAGATTGAGGTTCACTATAACGAGGAAATTGGCGAGGTGGAGTTATTTCAATTTAAACAGGTCGTCGAAGAAGTGATCGACCCCTCAACGGAAATCTTGCTTGAAGAGGCAAAGGAACTGGACAGCGAGGTCCAGATTGGGGACAGCCTGGGTGTCAAACTCAATACCGATTTTGGTCGGATCGGCGCCCAGACGGCGAAACAGGTGATCATCCAGAAGGTTCGCGATGCCGAAAGGGATAATGTCTTTAATGAGTTTAAAGACCGCAAAGGAGATCTTGTTAGTGGAATGGTCCAGAGGATGGAGAAAGGAAATCTTTTCGTCAATATTGGAAGAGCGGAAGCCGTCCTATTATCCAAAGAGCAGATTCCGGGTGAGGTCTACCGACAGGGAGAACGGATCAGAGCCTATATTCTTGATGTTCAGAAGAATGCCAAGGGACCCCAGGTCTTTCTTTCCAGAACGCATCCGGGGTTTGTCATCAAGCTTTTCGAAATGGAGGTGCCGGAGATCGCCGAAGGGGTGATCAAGATCATCAGCGCCGCCCGGGAACCAGGAGAGAGGGCGAAGATCTCCGTCTACAGCTCAAGCCGTGATGTCGATCCAGTCGGAGCCTGTGTAGGAATGAAAGGTTCCAGGGTCCAGAATGTGGTTCAGGAACTCCGCGGCGAACGGATCGATATCATCCCGTGGTCACAGGATCAGGCCAAATATATTTGCAGCGCGCTTGCTCCTGCCAAGGTCTCAAGAGTTTATATCGATGAGGAAAACCGTCATATGGAGGTGGTGGTTGCGGATGACCAGCTTTCCCTTTCCATAGGGAAAAAAGGGCAGAATGTTCGTTTGACCTCCAAATTAACAGGCTGGAAGATTGACATCAAGAGCGAATCAAAGATGGAAAAGATTTCGGGCGAGATTCTGGAGAGCTTTAAGGGCCTTCCGCATATCGGCGATGTGGGAAGCCGCATCCTTTATAGCGAAGGGTTTCGATCTCTCCAGGAGCTTGGGGAAGCGGATCCCGAAGAATTGGCCAAGATTTTAGGGACCGAGAAGGGGAAGGCAGCCGAAATTGTTCAAATCGCATTGCGGATGGTTCAGGCGAAGGGGCCTGAAGAAGGTGCTATGGAATCTCCACAAGCTGTCGAAGCATCGGGCCTCGACGCTCTGGAAAGAATAGAAGGGGTCGGAAAGAAACTTGCAGAAATCCTTAAAAGCCATGGATTTCATACCATCCAGGACATTCTGAAGTCAGACGTGGAAAAACTTTCAAACCTTCCGGGAATTGGTGAAAAAAAGGCGGATAAATTGATCCGCTCAGCGAAAGAGTTTCTTGAAAGCAACCCCTCATGAGCCATAGGGGATATGTCCCGATTCGCATGTGCATGGGATGCGGAAAGAGAAGAAAGAAAGAGGAAATGATTCGCTTTACCCGGACCGCCGGCGATCAAGCTCTGGTTCCCGCTGGAAAGAATCAGGATGGGCGAGGGTTTTATCTCTGCCCGGATGCATCCTGTTTAAAAGCCGCAAAGAAGAAGCGGCGGTTAGAACCCTTTAAAGATAATTGCAAAATGCAAATTGAAAAATGAGCGAACAAAGCTAATTTTCTAATTTGCATTGATCTCTTGAAAAGGGTTGTTATAAAGGAGGAAGTTGAATGGCGAAGGTAAAAGTCCTCGACCTTGCAGGTGAAGTTGGGGTAGGGGACGACAAACTGCTTCAGAAATTAAAACGGATGGGGTTGAAGGTTAAGGATAAAAAGCCTGAACCTTCCGAGAAGGCCGCCCCGCTCTCTGATGAGAAGATCATTGAAAAGGATGCTGAGAAAGAGGTCGTCGAGAAGCGGGTCAAACCCACGGTCATCCGAAGAAGAACGAGAAGTCTCGAGATTCCGCCCCCGCCCCCTCCTCCTGTCTCTGTCGCACCCGAGATTGTCGTTCCAAAAGAAGTGACCAAACATGAAGTGATTCCCCCTAAATTGGAGGCAGAGGCAAAGTTCGCGAAGAAAGGGGAGAAAAGGGAAGAAAAGGGAAGCAAACCCTCCCCAAAATTCCAGAAGGCAGAGAAGAAACCGGAAGGAATCATCGAGGTGAAAGCCGAAGTCAAAGAGGTTGAGCCATCCAAGCCGGTCGCCGCTCCTGCCAGACCTGTAGTCAGAGAAGGTGCGGAAGGCCCCAAGAAGGCTGCGGAAGCGGTAAAACAGAAGGAAGTCCCTGCTAAAAAGTTGGAGACAAAATTTCCCACGAAAGAAGAACTCCTTCAAGCGAAGAAAAAGGGGATCATTAAGAAACGAAAACTGATCGAAGAGAGGATGGTGCAGGAGGAGGATTTTACAGAAGATAAAAAACATGAAAAAGAAGGGGAGTTGATAGGCAGACCCTTTAAACCTTTTAAGAAGAAGCTCGTTCTGAAGTCACCCAAAAAGACGGAGATCACGGTCCCCAAACCCATCAAGAGAATCATTCGGATTGCCGAGGTCATCTCGGTCGGCGACCTTGCCAAAAGGATGGGCGTCAAGGGGGGGGATTTGATTAAAAAATTGATGGATATCGGCGTCATGGTCACGATCAACCAGATGATTGATGCGGATGTGGCTTCCCTGGCGGCGAGTGAGTTCGGATATGAAGTGGAACGCGTTTCCATTGAACGTCAGGAGCTTCTCGAAAGGAAAGAGGATCGCCCCGAAGAATTACAGGCCAGGCCTCCCGTGGTCACGATCATGGGCCATGTCGATCACGGTAAAACCATGCTCCTGGACGCCATCCGGAAGACGAACGTGTTGGAAGGCGAGGCGGGTGGAATCACCCAGCATATCGGGGCCTATGATGTCCAGCTGGAAAACGGGCATGTCGTTTTTATCGATACTCCCGGCCATGAGGCATTTACGGCAATGAGGGCCAGGGGAGCACAGGTGACCGATGTGGTTGTCCTGGTGGTCGCTGCGGATGACGGGGTCATGCCGCAGACCAAAGAGGCCATCGATCATGCCAGGGCAGCGAAGGTTCCCATCCTCGTCGCCATCAACAAAATTGACAAACAGAATGCCAATCCCGAAAAAGTGAAAAAAGAAATGTCAGAATATGGATTGGCTCCCGAACAATGGGGAGGCAGCACGCTCTATGCGGAAATATCCGCCAAACAGAAGATCGGAATCAAAGAATTGCTCGAACTCGTTTTACTTCAGGCGGAGATTCTGGAGTTGAAAGCCAACCCCAATAAGCCGGCTCGGGGGATTGTGATTGAAGCCAAGCTTGACAAGGGAAGAGGACCCGTTGCAACCGTTCTGGTTCAAGAGGGGACCTTGAAGGCAGGGGATGTCTTCATTGCAGGCTCTCACTATGGAAGGGTAAGGGCCATGCTCAACGATAAAGGGCAGAAGATCGAAAAGGCAGACCCCTCCACCCCGGTGGAAGTGTTGGGTTTTACGGATGTTCCGGATGCCGGAGAGACGTTCATCGTGGTTACGGAAGAGAGGATGGCCAAACAGATCAGCCTCTATCGACAGGAGAAGATTCGCGACAAAGAACTCTCCAAGCTGAGCAAGGTCTCTCTTGAAGAGCTCTATGAAAAGATCAAGAAGGGTGAGATCAAAGAGCTTAATACGGTCATCAAAGCGGACGTCCAGGGATCGATCGAAGCGATGAAGGAGGCTTTGAAAAAACTTTCCAACGATGAAGTAAAAGTGAACATCATCCATGACGGAGTCGGCGGAATCACGGAAACCGATGTGAACCTCGCTTCCGCCTCCAATGCGATCATCATCGGGTTCAATGTGAGGCCAGGCCCCAAGGCCCAATCTCTCGCCGAGCAGGAAAGCGTCGATCTCCGGTCCTATTCGGTTATTTACGATGCTGTCTCGGATATCAAGAAAGCCATGGAGGGCCTCTTAGAACCGACCTACAAGGAGCATCTTCTGGGCAGAGCCCAGGTGCTTCAGCTCTTCAATGTCCGTAAAATGGGGACCGTTGCCGGGAGCTTGATCACCGACGGGAAAGTGGTCAGGGGATCCCACGCCAGACTTCTCAGGGACAACGTCGTCATTTACGACGGACGGATTTCCTCGCTCAAACGATTTAAAGACGATATGAAGGAGTGCACTCAGGGTCTTGAATGCGGCATCTGGATGGAGAATTTTAACGACATCAAACCCGGGGATATCATTGAATCCTATGAGATGGAGGAAATTCAGTCTCACTTGTCTTGAGCCCCAATGGGTTGAAACGGGAGGAAAAAGGGATGGTCGTTGGAATTTGTCAGCTTGATTTTCGAATTCCGGAGAATCATTCGCTCAAAGGAAAGCGCCATGTCCTCCGAAAAATGATCGACAGAGTGAGACATCGATTCAATGTATCCATCTCGGAGGTCGGGGACCAGGATCTCTGGCAGAGGGCGCAGATCGGGATCTGCGCGGTGGGAAATGACCGCAGGCATATTAACTCCAGTCTGGACAAGGTGGTTGATTTCATCGAAAAGATGAGCCTCGGAGAGCTGGTTCATACGGAGATGGAGATCCTTTCGGTCTGAACCTTGGGACATACAATGAACGATGGACAATGAACAAAAAAGATGCCTTATCGTTCATCGTATATCGTTTAACGTTCATGGTAAGAAAATGGAAGGAAAACGTTCCGATAAAGTGGCAGACCTGATCCGCAAGGAGGTCTCTGAGATGTTTGTGAGATCGGTCAAGGATCCCCGGATCGGTTTGATCACCATTACCAGGGTGACGGTGACCCAGGACTGCCGTTCGGCCAGGATCCATTTCAGTGTGCCGGGCTCTATGGAGGAGAGGGAAAGGGCCATCAAAGGCCTTGATAGCGCCAAAGGATATATCCGGAGAGAACTGGCCCGGAGGATCAACCTTCGCTATACCCCTGAGATATTATTTGAATTTGATCCTTCGATTGAGTATGCCATCCATATTGGAGAAGTTTTGCAATCCCTTCAAAAAGAGAGAGAGGAGAACCCCGATGAGAATTGACGGCCTTCTCGTCGTGGATAAGCCTGAGGGAATGACCTCTCTTGATGTTGTAAGGGAGATCAAGGCCAGATTTTTAATCAAGAAGGCGGGTCATATTGGAACGCTTGACCCTTTTGCCACGGGTGTCCTGCCCATCGTCATCAATGAGGGAACAAAGCTGGTTCCTTTCCTGCACGATGATCCGAAGGATTACGAAGCAGTGATGAAGCTCGGAGAAGAGACCAGAACAGACGACCTCACCGGCGAAATCGTTAAGAAAGGGGTCTGGGAAGGCCTCTCAACGGAAGTCATCCGGATGGTTTTTAAATCATTCTCAGGAAAAATCCGCCAGACTCCGCCGATGTTTTCGGCCGTGAAGGTAAAAGGAAAACCCCTCTACCGGATGGCCAGAAAAGGAATTGAGATCGAACGGGAGGAGAGGGAGATTCATCTCTACGATCTCCAGATACAAAAGATCGACCTTCCTATCATCCATTTCAGAGTTTCCTGTTCAAGAGGGACTTATATCCGCGCTCTGGCAAGGGACATTGGGAAACGGATCGGGTGCGGGGCTCATCTCATCTCTTTGAGACGAACCCGCAGCGGTCCCTTTACTCTCGAACAGGCCATTCCGATGGATGGATTGAAGGCGCTTACGGGGAACGAAGCCTTCCATTCCTCGCTCATTCCAATGAGAGAGGTTCTGTTGGGTCTCCCCGAAGTGATCGGAGATGAGCGGATGATCCGGAAGGTCCGTTATGGAAAAGAGATGATCGTGAGAGACCTCGACCCGCAAACGCTTCCTCCCTTTGAGGAAGGACAGTGGCTCAAGATGTCCTCTCCTGAAGAAGGATTGGTGGCTATTTTACAGTCGGTTTTAAGGGGCGGAGAGATCGGAAAGGCGGACCCGGACAGGATCGCCCTTCGTCCATTAAGAGTTTTTAGGCCTTAACCCCATCCTTCCGGTGGCCACCCCGCCTTGCGGGATGCTACTGAGAGAGAGAAGGTGAGGGGAAAGATCCTATTTAAATTGAAGGAGGAATTTCATGGCATTGGTTCAAGACAAGAAAAAAGAGATCATTGACAAATTTAGGGCTCACGAGAAGGACACCGGATCACCGGAGGTTCAAGTTGCCCTTCTCAGTGAACGGATCCGTTATCTCACCGACCATTTCAAAGGGCACAAGAAGGATCATCACTCAAGGAGAGGCCTCTTGAAGCTGGTGGGACAGCGAAGAAGGCTTCTCAACTACCTGAAGGAGAACAGGATGGATCGTTATCGAATGATCATCGAACAATTAGGGCTCCGAAAATAAAGCGGATGCTTTTTAAAAAAATTGAATAAACGAAGGAGAGTGAACAAGCCTATGATGCAAAAGTTGCAGATCGAATTGGGTGGAAGGCCCTTTTCCATAGAGACAGGAAAGGTGGCCAAGCAGGCCAACGGCTCGGTGGTGGTTCAGTATGGCGAGACCGTGGTATTGGTTACAGCGGTGTCATCGGAGGAGAAGAGAGAGGGGATTGATTTCCTCCCCCTTACGGTGAACTATCAGGAGATGACCTATGCGGCGGGAAGAATCCCTGGAGGATTTTTTAAGAGGGAGGGAAGGGCGACCGACCGTGAGATCCTCATCTCCCGATTCATCGACCGACCCTTGAGGCCTCTCTTCCCGAAAGGATTCCAGAACGAGACACAGATTATTGCAACGGTTCTCTCTGCAGATTCGGGGAATGATCCCTCTGTTCTGGGAATGATCGGGGCTTCGACCGCCCTCTATCTCTCCGATATTCCCTTCGATGTTCCCATCGCGGGAGCAAAAGTGGGAAGAATCGATGGGGAATATGTCCTCAACCCCGCGCCCGACGAATTGGAGCTGAGCGATATCGATCTCTTTGTCGCCGGAAGCGAGGATGCGATTATCATGGTCGAGGGCAGTGCAAAGGAGGTGAAAGAGGAGGTCATCCTGGAGGCCATCCTATTCGGCCACCAGTCCCTTAAGCCTGTCATCGAACTCCAAAAACAGCTCAGAGAAGTTTGTGGAACGAAGAAGAGGGAGTTCGACTTCAAAAAAACCGACGTGGCCCTTCTCGAAAAGGTGACGGGGATCACGCAAGAGAAATTACGGGAGGCCTATCGGATCCCGGAAAAGGCGAAGAGGCGGGAGCAATTGGAGGACATCTTTAATTTCGCCCTGAAGGAATGCCAGGCCGAAGATGAACCGGCCCGGAAGATGGTGAAGAAAGTTTTCGAGGAGTTGGACCGCAAACTGAAGAGAAAATGGATCCTGGAGAAGAGAGAGAGGATCGATGGGAGGGGCCTGCCGGAGATTCGCCCCATCTCATGCGAAGTCGGAATCCTTCCCCGAACCCATGGCTCCGCCCTTTTCACGCGCGGAGAAACCCAGGTACTGGCCGTGGTCACTTTTGGCACATCCGAAGACGAACAGAAGATCAACTCCTTATTGGGAGAGACCTATAAATCGTTTATGCTTCACTACAACTTTCCTCCGTTCAGCACCGGGGAAGTCTCTCCTTTGAGATCGCCTTCTCGAAGGGAGATTGGCCATGGAGCCCTGGCGGAGCGGGCGATCCTTCCCATCCTTCCCTCCAGTGAGAAATTTCCTTACACGATTCGAATTGTCTCAGAGGTCCTGGAGTCGAATGGCTCTTCTTCGATGGCCACCGTATGTGGGGCGACCCTCTCCTTGATGGATGCGGGCGTTCCCATCAAAGCGCCTGTCGCCGGCATCGCCATGGGGTTGATTCTTGAAAACGGAGGAGAGGCGATTCTCTCCGACATCCTGGGAGACGAAGATCATATCGGCGATATGGATTTCAAGATGGCGGGCACAGCCGAAGGGGTAACGGCCATTCAGATGGACATCAAGATCAAGGGGATATCCAAAGAGGTGCTGGGCCGTGTCCTCCAGCAGTCGCGCGAGGGAAGACTCTTTATCCTTGAAAAGATGAGGGAGACCCTCCCTGACCCCCGGAAGGACCTTTCCCGGCATGCCCCGAGGATTGTTACCCTCCAGGTCAAACAGGAGAAGATACGCGATATCATCGGACCAGGGGGAAAGAATATTCGGTCTATTGTCGATCAGACCGGCGTGAAAATCGATGTGGAGGATTCCGGCACCGTCAAGTTAGCCTCTCCCAATTATGAATCGATTGAAAAAGCAATCCTGATCATCAAAAGGCTCACCCAGGAAGTGGAAGTAGGGGGAATCTACAAGGGCAAGGTGATAAGGATCATGGGGTTTGGCGCCTTTGTCGAGATCTTTCCTGGGACGGATGGTCTGGTCCACATCTCTCAATTAGCGGATCACCATGTCAAAGAGGTGACCGATATCGTGAAGGAAGGGGATGAGATCACTGTCAAGGTGATCGAGGTTGATCCGGGGGGTCGAATACGTCTCAGCCGAAAGGCCGCCATGAAAGAGGCCACGCCTTCGAAATAGGGAAAGGGATCGGAAAAGGGTAACCATGGATCAGATCAAGGGAAATAGGCTCTCTTCATTAAAATCCATATCGATGCCCGATGAACCGGGTTATCAGAAAACCGTTTTGAACAACGGGATCAAAGTGATCACCGAAAAAATCCCCTACCTGAAATCGGTCTCCATTGGCGTCTGGGTCACCACAGGCTCCAGGGATGAGCACCCGGACGAAAACGGCATCTCTCATTTGATCGAGCATCTCCTCTTCAAAGGGACCGAGAGGAGAACCGCACTGGACATCGCCAAAGAGATCGATTCGGTGGGGGGCACGCTGAACGCCTTTACCGGCAGGGAGTACACCTGTTTTTATGCCAAAGTGATCGACAAGAATTTACCCCTTGCCATCGACCTCCTCTCGGATATCTTTCTTCATTCCCTCATGGACGAAAAGGATGTGGAGAAGGAAAGGATGGTCATCCTTCAGGAGATCAAGATGGTGGAAGATACTCCCGATGATTATGTCCACGATCTTTTTAACCGGACCTGTTGGGGAGATCACCCCCTTGGCTTTCCCATCTGCGGAACCGTAGAACGGGTTCAATCGTTCAGCCGGAATCAAATCGAGCAATTTTTCAGAGCCCATTATCAACCGGACCGGGTCATCGTCTGTGCGGCAGGAAACCTCCACCATCAGGAAGTGGTTGACCTCATCGAGGCCACGTTTGGCCAAATTTCGAAATCGAACAGGGCAAAGGAAAGGGTGAAACCCCTTTCGATCTCCACCACCCATATCTCAAAGCGGGACCTGGAACAGGTCCACTTCTGCCTGGGCACCCATGGACTTCATTACAACCACTCCCTTCGGTTTGCCTCGTATGTGTTGAATACCATTTTAGGAGGGGGGATGAGTTCGAGGTTATTTCAGGAGATCAGGGAGAACCGCGGTCTGGCCTATTCTGTCTATTCCTATCTCCCTACCTACATCGACACCGGTCTGGTCGTGGTCTATGCGGGGACGGATCAAAACTCATTCGAAGAGGTCTTTCGACTCATCCTCCAGGAGTTTAAAAGGCTTAAAGCGGAGCCTTTCAAGAACGGAGAACTGGAAATCGCCAAAGAACAGTTGAAGGGAAATCTTCTCCTCAGCCTGGAAAGCTCTGACAATTTAATGACCCGACTGGCAAAGAATGAAATCTACTTTGAAACCTATCAAACGGTGGATTCCATCTTAAAGGGCATTGATGGGGTCGACGAGCGGATGGTTAAAAGCCTGGCAAGCCATCTCTTCGATGAACAGTACTTCTGCCTTACCGTTCTGGGACCCATGGATGGAAGCCATCTTGACGGGAATCCGCAACCCTGGTGTCAATGGAACAGGTAAAGATCCATATCAAACGCCTTAAAAAAAGCCAACCCATCTCCCTTCCTCAATATATGACCGAAGGGGCTTCCGGAATGGACCTCTTTGCCTCTCTCGAAGAGGAGGTCACCCTGATGCCAGGAGAGAGAAGACTGATCCCAACCGGGATTTCGGTGGCTCTCCCTGAAGGGTTTGAAGGACAGGTTCGACCCCGCAGCGGCTTGGCTATTCAAAAAGGAATTGGACTGGTCAATGGTCCCGGGACGATCGATTCGGATTATCGCGGAGAGGTGGGAGTCCTCTTGATCAATTTCGGGAAGGAACCCTTTGTCGTCCGTAACGGTGAGCGAATCGCCCAGATGGTCATCTCCCGCGTGTCCCGTTCGATTCTATTGGAGGTGGACGATCTTCCCCCCACTCAGCGACAGGGAGGAGGGTTTGGCCACACCGGCGTCTAACAGAATACGAGCAAAGATACGAATAAGATTGTGCGCAAAAGGGAACAAAATATTATTGATCGAGCGGGGTCTAAATCCGAAGCACGAAATCCGGGCGAAGCATCCCAGCAGGGATCAATTCGAAACAATTTCTAATGTTCAAAATTCGAAACATCAAAATCTTTTTGTTTGAATCATTTGAACATTTGGATTTCGGATTTGTTTCGGATTTCGATATTCGGATTTCGAATTTATTCAACTCACGATTTATTTTGGTTCTGGCTACGCCAGGTTAGATAAAAATAAAAACATCGTCTGCCCAAAAGAACGATGCATCAATCGTTGGATCGATTTCTCCATTACCTCGTCGTCGAAAAAGGTCTTTCTAAGAATACGATCGAAGCCTACAGCCATGGCCTGAGTCGGTTTTTAAATCATTTGCGGGCAAAAGGCCTGGAAGAAGTCGGAGAGATCACCAAACTTGACATCAGGGAATTTCTTCTCTTCCTGAAAAAGAAGCGCCTTTCAAGCAAAACCCTGGCGAGGAATCTGGTCTCCATCCGGGTCTTTCTGCGGTTTCTGAACGAAGAGGGCATTCTGAGCGCCAATCCTGCCGAAGAGATCGAATCTCCGAAGATTGCAAAGACGTTGCCGGAAATCCTTTCCCTGGAAGAAGTGGAAACCTTGCTGGAGGAACCTGACATTCAGATTCCTCAGGGGATGCGGGACCGGGCCATGCTGGAGATGCTCTATGCTACGGGGATGAGGGTGTCTGAACTGACCCGGCTCCAGGTCAATCATCTCCGTCTCGAGGCGGGCTATGTCCTCCTTTACGGAAAGGGATCAAAGGAGAGAATCGTTCCCATTGGCAACGAAGCGATGCAATGGGCGCGTCGCTATATGGGGGAGGCCAGGAAAAGGCTTCTAAAGAAGGGAGAGAGTCCCTTTCTCTTTGTCAATCGATCCGGAAAGCCGATGAGCCGACAGCATTTCTGGAAGAGCATCAAAACCCACGGAAGGAGGGCTGGAATCAAAAAGAGGATCACCCCCCATCTCCTCCGCCATTCCTTCGCCAGCCACCTCCTGGAAAGGGGAGCGGATCTTCGCTCCGTGCAACTGATGCTCGGCCATGTCGACATCTCCACCACACAGATCTATACCCATGTGGCAGGGGAACGGCTGAAAAAGATTCATCAACAGTATCATCCGAGAGGCTAATGAAGAATCATTGCAAAATGCAAAATAGTCAATTAGCAATTAGCATTAAAAAATGAATTCAAGTGGTTTTAATATTGCTAACTTTGCACTGTTAATTTTTCATTGCTAATTGATTATTTTATGGAAGTGATCACCACCCATACGAATGCGGATTTCGATTCCCTGGCTTCCATGCTGGCGGCCAAAAAGCTTTATCCGGGAGCCGTATTGGTCTTCCCCGGATCCCAGGAGCGCAGCCTGCGGGAGTTCTTCATCCACTCCACCCTTTATGCCCTTGAGGTGGAGCGGGTGAAAAATATTGACCTCCGGGAGGTTGAACGATTGGTCCTGGTCGATACCCGTC
Source organism: Deltaproteobacteria bacterium (assembly GCA_018333535.1). GTDB lineage: Bacteria > Desulfobacterota > BSN033 > BSN033 > UBA1163 > RBG-16-49-23. The sequence continues at coordinate 42,437 of JAGXTA010000003.1, forward strand.
AGATCAGCCGGATCGGAAAATTTTCTGAAATCGTCCTGAAACCCGGCCTCGATATCCATATTTACGATCACCATCCTCCATCTTCGGAGGATATCCATGGCTCTTTCGAAGTGATCTCCGAAGTCGGGGCGACGGTCACGCTCCTTCTGGACCTCCTGAGAAAAAAGGGAATTGACATCACGCCGGATGAAGCCACGGTGATGCTCCTCGGCATCTACGAGGATACGGGAAACCTGACCTTCTCCTCGGCCAAAGAGGAGGATTTTCAGGCGGCGGGATATCTCGTGGGCAAAGGAGCCAACCTCAACATCCTGTCGAATGTGATCACCAAAGAGCTCACCTCGGAACAGATCTTCCTGCTCAACGACCTGATCCAATCGGCTACACGGTACGATGTCCACGGAATCGACGTGGTGATTGCCCAGGCCTCTGTGGACCGGTATATCGGAGACATTGCCATCCTCGTCCATAAATTAAAGGATATGGAGAATCTCGATGTTCTCTTCGTCCTCGTCCAGATGGAGGGTCGTGTCTACCTGATCGGAAGGAGCAGGATCGAGGAAGTCAATGTCTCAGAGATTGCCGCTGAGTTTGGAGGCGGCGGCCACCCCACTGCCGCTTCAGCCACCATCAAGGAAATGGCGCTCATAGAGGCGCACGGGCAGTTGCTCAAGAGATTGAGACAGATCGTTAGGCCCAGAAGGGTGGCCAGGGACCTCATGGTCTATCCGGTCAAGACCGTGGAACCCGACCGCACCCTGGAGGAGGCAGGGGAGATCCTCTCACGGTACCTCCTCGATATCCTCCCGGTCTTTAAAGAGGAGAGGGTGGTCGGGCTCATCTCCAAGGAGGTAGTGGACAGGGCCGTTCGTCACGGGCTAAAGGATGCCCTTGTCAAAGAGTATATGACAACCGAGTTCTCCGCCATCTCTCCGGAAACCCCTTTCTCTCGAATTCAGGAATTAGCCATCGGACAGAACCAGAGTCTCATCCCTGTCATCGAGAAGGAACGGCTCGTCGGGGTTGTGGCCCTGGGTGACGTGATGCAGGTCCTTCACGAGGGGATGATCAAAACGGTGAGAGAGATCCAGCCCCTTTATGCGCGAAAGAAGATGATCTCCAAATTGATTGGGGAGCGATTTCCGGAAAGGATCCGTAACCTCCTTGAGGAATTTGGCCGGGTAGGGGATGACCTGGGATATTCGGTCTTCGGCGTGGGAGGTTTTGTGCGCGACCTCCTGATGAGGGTGGAAAATTACGATCTGGATATCGTCGTGGAGGGCGATGGGATCCGGTTCGCAGAAGAATTTGAGAAGAGGTTCCCTTGCCGGATTCGAACTCATAAAAAATTCGGGACCGCGCTCATTCTCTTCTCGGATGGCCTTAAGGTGGATGTGGCGACCGCGCGTCTGGAGGTCTACGACTCTCCGGCTGCTCTTCCCACGGTGGAAAGGGGGTCGATCAAGGCAGATCTCTATCGCAGGGACTTTACCATCAACACGCTGGCGATCCACCTCAATCCCCGGTCGTTTGGAGAATTGATCGATTTCTTCGGCGGGGTCAAAGACATCAAGGAGAAGGTGATCCGCGTCCTTCATAATCTCTCTTTTGTAGAGGATCCGACACGCGTCTTTCGTGCGATCCGTTTTGAACAACGGTTCAGATTCCAGATCGGGAAGCCTACCCAGAATCTGATGAAGAATGCGGTTAAGATGTCCATCTTTGATCAACTTTCAGGAGGGCGGATCCTCTCAGAGTTTATCCTCATCTGCCAGGAAGAGGATCCGATCCCCGCCTTGAAACGGATGAGAGATTTCAACCTCTTTCATTTTCTCCATCCCCAACTTAAATTGGACGAGGAGAAGATCGCCCTCTTTGAGCAGATCCATCATGTCATCTCCTGGTTTGATCTTCTCTTTCTTGAAGAAAGATATGAACGTTGGCTCATCTATTTTTATGGCCTCATCGATTCTCTTAAAGAAAAGGAAGGCATGGAGATCTGCGAGCGATTGGCGATGAACGATCGGCTGAAAAAGAGCGTGATGGAGGGAAAACGACAGGGCGATCTGAGCCTGTTCCAGATCTACTCCTGGATCAGCGCCGGCAGAGAGCCCAAACGTTCGGAGATTTATATGGTTCTTGATTCCCTTTCGACGGAGATCAAGCTCTTGATGATGGCCAAGACAACCCAGGTGGCCACCCGGCGATACATCTCGCTCTACTTTACCCAGTTGAAGGATACGAAACCGATCCTGAAAGGAGCCGACCTGGTTCAAATGGGAATCAAACCCGGACCTTCCATCCGGAAGGGATTGGAGGACCTTCTCAAAGCCCGATTGGACGAGCAGGTGATCACGCGACAGGATGAATTTCAATACTTGACCAAATCTCTTGGAGTGAAATGATGTCCGAAAATAGCTTCTACGCAGAGGAAAACTCTCCTTATACGGTCCGGCTCGAGGCCTTTGAAGGCCCTCTCGATCTCCTGCTCCATCTCATTCAGAAAAATGAGATGGATATCTTCAACATTCCCATTGCCTTGATCACGGAACAATATCTGGAATATCTAAAATGGATGAAGACCCTCAATCTTGACATTGCGGGTGACTACCTTCTGATGGCCTCCACCCTCCTCCATATCAAATCGAGGATGCTCCTTCCCCAGCCTTCCGTGGAAGAAGAGGAGGAGGGGGACGATCCCAGGGCGGAGCTGGTGCGAAGGCTGTTGGAATATCAGAAATATAAGATGGCGGCCACCGAACTGGTCCAGAGACCCATGCTGGACCGGGATGTCTTTATCCGTTTAATATCAACGGAAGAAAGAGCCCCCGAAGAGGAGAGGATCGAGGCGAACCTTTTTGATCTCATCGATGCTTTTCGAAAGGCAATTGAAAGGGCAAAGGAGGAGTCCTTTCATGAAGTGATCCTGGATCGTCTCAGTGTCGAAGATAAGGTTCAGGAAATCCTTCTCCTTCTTCAGAAGGAGAAGAGGAGCCTTCCTTTTCATCTCCTCTTTCACGAACAGGCTTCGCGCAGAGTGATCGTCATCACTTTTCTTGCCGTCCTCGAACTGGTTAAAATGAAATGGATACGGGTCTTTCAGGCAGCTCCTTTTGAAACGATTCGAATATCACCGGTTTAACACCCCAATTGAGTGAAAAATTATTGCTTGATTGAGCTGCAAACATGATAGCGAGACTATTTAAAGGTTTGTTAAACCCCATATTAAAATCCCCCTTATTCCCCCTTTGCCCCATATTGACGGGGAAAAAGATTCCCAAAGGGGGATAATAATAAGTCCTCCCCTTTGGCAAAGGGGAGTTAGAGGGGATTTTGTCAAAATATTTTCACTCGATTGGAGTAACATATTTAGTAAAAAGAGGTTTATGGTGACGATGCTCGTATCGAGGTTAGACGCAATAAGCTCGAAGCTCGATAATAATCCGAGCCTCCAGTTTCAACAAGCGAGCCTCCCTGCCTACCGGCGGGCAGGGATACGAGTTTCGACAACGACAAACGTTGGGTCTTTGCCGTTGCTGTAAGACGAAACCTATTTTCTAAACAAGGGAGATCTCTATGAAACGGAAAAGAATTCTGGTGGGTTTGGTTGCGATCGTCGGATTACTGGCCTTCTTTTTTATTCTCCTCTTCGCCATCGGTCAATTTACCTCCAGGTTGGGATCTGCGAAATTTGCCTTCGGAGATAAGATCGCGGTCATTGAGGTCCGCGGACTGATCACTCAATCCCAGGGCGTCATCGAAGAGCTTCACCGTTACACCGAGGATGAAGGGGTGAAAGCCATCATCTTGAGAATCGATTCTCCAGGCGGAGGGGTAGGGCCTTCACAGGAAATTTACCGGGAGGTCTTGAAGATCAAATCAAATCAGAAAAAGAAGGTGATCACCTCCATGGGTTCGGTCGCGGCCTCGGGCGGATACTATATCGCGAGCGCCTCCGATCTGATCGTGGCCAATCCAGGAACGATTACGGGCTCCATAGGCGTTCTGATGGAGTTCACCAACATTGAAGAGCTTTTCAAGAAGATCGGGGTCAAGGGTGTGGTATTAAAAAGCGGCGAGCATAAGGATATTGGGTCGCCTTTCAGGGAAATGACCCCTGAAGAGAAAAAGCTCATGCAGTCGGTCATTGACAATGTCCATCAGCAATTCATCCAGGCTGTCGCTGAGGGGAGAAAGATGGACCGCTTAAAAGTCGCACAGGTGGCCGACGGTCGAATCTTAACCGGAGAACAGGCCAAACAGTTGGGGCTGGTGGATCAGCTTGGAAATCTTCAAGACGCTATCGATACAGCCGCCAAATTGGTGGGGATCGAGGGGAAACCTCTCGTCCTCTATCCAAAAAGAAAATTTTCCCTTCTCGAACTCCTGATCGAAGGGGTGACGGAGGCGATCCTGAAAACCTTAAGCGAAAAGGGTGTTCAGCTAAACTATCGCCTCCACCCTTAAAATGTACAATGAACGATGGACGGTGAACAATGAACAAAAATAATTATCTACTGTTCAACGTTCATCGTTTAACGTCCATCGTCAGCAAGAGCTTTGGCGATCTGTTTCATATCCTCCCAGACTTCCCTTTTCTTTTCAGGATTCCGGAGCAAATAGGCGGGATGGTAGGTCGGAAAGAGCTGGATGCCCGAGAAGTCGTAGGCCTTCCCGCGAAGCGCTGTGATCTTGACATCGGTCCTGAGAAGGGTCTGGGCGGAAAACGTTCCAAGGGCACAGATGATCCTTGGCCGAATCGCCTGAATCTGTTTTAAAAGGAAAGGATAACAAGTCTCTATCTCATCGGGTTCAGGGTTTCTGTTCTGAGGAGGCCGGCATTTGATGATATTGGCAATATAAACCTCCTCTCGATCGACGCCAATGGATTGAAGAATTTTGGTTAGCAGCTGTCCAGCCTTCCCCACAAAGGGTCTTCCCTGAACATCTTCGTCATTGCCAGGTCCTTCCCCGATGAGCATCAACCGTGCCTTTTCGTTTCCCTCTCCAAAAACAATCGTGCGCCGTGTTCGATGAAGCTTGCATCTCTGACAATTCCCCAATTCGCTTCGTATTGCTTCAAGGTGTTGAGCCTCGGAATGAGAAAGATCAGGTGTTCCGTACGATCGAAGCGATTCATGAATCGCCCCTGCGCTGCCGGAAGCCTCTGAGGAATAGACTTTATCATCCCCGTCACCCAGGAGGGGCAATTCGGTGATCCCCAGCCCCTTAAGATATTCAAGATAAGATTTAAGATCCCCGATCATTTCCCCGACATCTCCATTCATCGAATCTTTCCCTTTCCGGCCGGACCATCCTGTTCCGGGCGACGTCCTTTGCCTTGATTGAGTCGAACCGTTTCCCCTTTCTTTCGGTTCTCCATAGCCTTTTCTCGCTTCCATGTCAAGAAACAAAAAAGCCGAAAAGGTTTTAGTTGATTGTCATCGAGTTTTATTATAATATAGAGTTGATATGATCAAAAAAGAAAGAAAACTTTTAGTCGTAGATGATAACATCGACTTTATTCATTTCATACGGAGAGCCTTGGAACGGGAGGATTACCGGATCTCCATCGCCCTGGATGGGAAAACAGCCATTGAAAAAACATCGACGGAGAATCCGGAGCTTATTCTCCTTGACATGAAACTGCCCGACATATCTGGAGAAGAGGTATTGGAGAGGGTTAAGGAGGTCAATAAAGATATTCCCGTGATAGTCATCACCGGTTATGGAGGAGACCAGGTGGCCATCGACATGATGAGAAAAGGGGCTATCGATTTTCTCACAAAACCTGTGGAACCCCGGATTCTTATCAAGGCGATAGCGAGCGCCTTGGCGATTCACGACGCCCAGAAGAAGGATAAAAAGAACCCCTATCCCTCTCTTGAAATATTTTTTCCTTTTCTCGCCCATGAGATTCGCAACCCGCTCCATGCCATTGCTGGCGCCATGGCCATCATCCAAAAGCGCTGTAATTTAGAAGATGAATTTCTCACCCAATCCATCAAGATCATCCACGAGGAAGTCAACCACTTAAATGATTTTGTTCAGGGGTGCCTCAATTTCGTAAGACCCCCCGATTTCATTCGTTTCAGCGAGGTCAACCTCCGGGAGTTGATTTCCGTGACCACGAGCATGATGACTCACACGTTGGAACCCGAATCAAATAAAATCAAGATCGACATCAAGGCGGATCCTGATCTCCCAAAGGTTTATATAAATTACGAAGAGATAAAACAAGCCTTTTTAAACATCGTCAAAAATGCCTTTGAAGCGATGCCTGAAGGAGGGGAATTGTTGATCGAGGCCTCCCAGACCCATGAATCTCCGAAAGCGGTGGAAATCGTTTTTAAGGATCAGGGGGTAGGCATCAAGAAGGAAGCGATGGACCTTCTCTTTAGTCCTTTTTTTACCAACAAACCGAGGGGAAATGGGTTAGGGTTGGCCCTCTGTCGAAGAATTATTGTCGAACGTCATCAAGGGACCATCCATGTCGAAAGCGAAGAAAACAAGGGGACAACGGTTAAGGTGAGATTGCCCATCGACCGCCCACAACAGGATCAACCGGGAGAGGCATCGTGACGTCTCAAGCTTCTATTTTGGTAGTCGATGACGAACCCAATTCCCTTTTCGGGATCTGTGAGGTTCTCACCGATGAGGGCTTTAATGTCCTTCCAGCCGGAAACGGAAAGGAGGCATTGGAGTTGCTCCATGCGAATCCCATCAATGTGATCGTGACCGACGAGAAAATGCCTGACCTGAGCGGCATGGAGCTCCTCGCCGAGATAAAGAAGAACTACCCGAATATCCCGGTGATCCTCATCACGGCCTACGGGTCCGTTTCAATGGCGGTTGAGAGCCTCAAACGGGGGGCATTCTATTTCTTTGAAAAACCGATTTTTAATAACTTGGAGAGATTTGTCACCATCATCCGGAAAGCCATCAAAACTCAGGAGATGGAGAAAGAAATCGACTCTCTAAGGAGGGAGGTCACTGAAAAATATTCTTTCCCCAACATCATCGGGAATCACCCCAAAATGGTTGAGGTGTTTGAGACGATTGGAAAAGTATCCAAGACCGATGCGACCATTCTCATCCAGGGGGAAAGCGGGACGGGGAAAGACCTCATTGCAAAAGCGATCCATTACAATAGTTCGAGGCGGGAAAAACCGTTGGTGACCGTCAATTGTGGAGCGCTCACGGAAAGCCTTCTCACGACGGAATTATTCGGTCACAAAAGGGGTGCGTTTACGGGTGCGGTTAAGGACACGATCGGACGCTTTCAGGCCGCGCACGAAGGGACCTTGATCTTGGATGAAATCAGCGAAATTGTGGTCAATCTTCAAAAAACCCTTTTAAGGGTGATCGAAGAAAAGGAGTTTGAAAGGGTGGGAGATTCGAGGTCGACCAAGGTCGATGTGCGAATCATCTCGACGACCAATCGGAACCTTAGGGAAGAGGTGGTCAAAGGAAATTTCAGGGAAGACCTTTATTACCGGTTGGGGATCGTTCCAATAACGCTCCCCCCCTTGAGGGAGCGCCTCTCTGACCTCCCCTTGCTGGTCAAGCACTTTATTAAGAAGTTCCAGGAAAACAACGTTCCGATAAAAATTGAACCGGAGGCGATCGAACGTCTCAAGACTTTTCCCTGGTCTGGAAATGTGAGGGAATTGGCCAATGTGATTCAGCAGATGGCGGTTTTCTGCAGAGATCATACCATCAGGGTCGAAGACCTTCCCTACCAACAACTCCTCAAGGCAGATGAGGTCCGTGTTGAAAACAAAGGGAAGGTGCACTTAATGCGGGCCATTGAACATCTTGAGAAAAAAACAATTCTTGCCAAATTAAAGGAGACCAACTGGAATCAAGGGAAGACAGCTCAACTGCTTGGAATAACAAGGAAAATGCTGGCGAATCGAATAAATAAATATCACCTCAAGCCATTGAGAAAGAGGTGATCTTTATGTTTGGGTAATAGTCAATGGGTTAAGATTACGGTCACGAACCCCTTGACATACAATGAACGATGGACAACAAACATCCGTAATAATGGAATGTTGGGTAATACTAAAAGATAACTTCTCCTAACCCATTATTCCACTATTCCATCATTCCACTTAAGGATATAACCTATGGACTCACACTGGATTCTTCTGATCGATCCCTTCAAAAACCTCCTGAATGCCTACCGGATGATTTTGGAGGAGGAGAATTACTGTATTGATACAGCCCTCAATACGAAAGATGCCCATTCTCTTTTTGATAAAAGGCCATACTCGGCTATCCTGATGGAATATATCCCTCCCCTTGAGCATTTGCAGGGACTGATCCGGGGGATGAAAGAAAAATCTCCAGAAATCTATATCCTGTTGGTGACGAATGCGGCGGTGGACGAAACCACCTATGAGAAACTTTTTGAGATAGGGGTCGATGACTTTATTCTGAAACCCTATTCACCACAAAAAATTATTGCCCATATTAAGAAGGGGTTGAGACAACGGGAGGTGACCTCAAAAGTGCGAGGTTTGGAAAGATTGAATCTCCTCGACCCCATCTCAGGCGAGATGGAGGGAGTGGTTTTTAACAAAATCTTTTTGAACCGCTGTCTGAGACAGGAGATCAAGAAAGCGAGAAGGCACAGTCGTTTTTTCACGATTCTTCTCGTCGGGATCCCGACGGAAGACAGGGCAGGGGAACGATATGTCCATTTCCATGGGGAACTCTTGAAGATGATCAGAAGCTTCATCAGAGAAGAAGACGTCGTGGCAAGGAATAACGGGGAGATCGCCCTCCTCCTTCCCGAAACAGACCAGATGGGTTCAAAAGCTCTTGGAGGGAGGCTTTCCCATTTAATCCGAAATCATCCCCCATTTCAACATGACGATCTCTTCCAGGCAATGGCTCAAATACTATCTTTTCAATACTTTACCTATCCTAATCCTTTTGATCTACCCGAACCTCTCGCAGCCGCGGTTAAAGATCTGTAGAAGGAATATCCCCATCATTAGTTTGCCTTTTTATTCCAGAGCCGAAACTCCTCGAAATGATTTAAATTAATTCTCTCCCATGTGCCATTTGGCTCACTAAATGTGCCCAATGGTTGATCTGAACAATGATCGAAATATTTCTCAAAAACTTTCTCTCATCAATCATCAATCAAATCGATAGATTGCAAAGTTTTTAGGAAAAACCAATAGATTGGTATTGTTATTGCTATATAATACGAAACTAAGGTCAATTGGTTAAGGTTACGCTTAAATGATTAAAAGACTATCTTTTTATTAACGATATAGGCCTCGTAACCGCTAAACTTAACCTTTTTCTACCCATGTCAAAAGAAACTATTCTCATCCTCAATAAAGAATGTAGGGATTCCTCTCACCTAAAAACCTTTTTAGAAAAAGAGAAATATATTGTGCTCCCGGTCAATACCATTAATAGGCTATTAACCAATTTTCAAGAATTCGAAGTTTCAGGGGTCATTATTGATCTTAATGTGGATCATTTTTACCTTTTTGAAATCATTAAAAAAATAAGGGAAAGGTTTCCCAAACTCTATATCATGATGATGGCGGATGGGAAGATTGGTGAAAAGGAGCATCAGCAGGTGATCGAGACAGGGGTTCAAGATTTCTTTGTCAAGCCGATGTCTTACGAAAAAATCCTTTTTCACCTTAAAAGCGGATTGAAACAACGCAAGAAATATCTTCAAAAAAGAGCGGAAAACTATTCCAATCAGATAGTTCGAAAAATGATTTCGGAGTGAAAAAATGAAACTCGATACCTTATCAAAAAGATTTGAAAACGCTTCAGAAATTCCTTTTTGGGTCGGAAAAGAGAATAGGACCTTCGGCCTCTTCCAGAAAATTCAGGGAGCGATGCGTCATGTGCCTGATTTTGGCGAAACCTGCAGGGCCATTTTGGACGTGGTGATTGAAGAGACCGATGCCGAAAACTGCTCGCTGATGTTGAAAGACCCCGTTTCCGGATATCTCGTGGTTCGTTCAGCCCGAGGGAAGGGTGAAAAAAAGAGTGTTTTTTACCCCGAACAGCCTGAAAATGGAGAAAGATTTAAATCTGGAGATGGCATTGCGGGGAAAGTTCTCAAAGAAGGACAGGCCATCATGCTGAATGATGTGAAAAAAGAGCCTCATTTCTTAAAGGCAGATGGCTTAAGCGAAAAAGTAAATTCCCTGATCTGTTTCCCCATCCGGGAAGAGGATCAAGTCGTGGGAGTATTTAATATCAGTCATTCCCAAAAAGGAGCCTTCGATGAAGGAGACAAGTGGGTGCTGTCCTATATCTCCAACCAGGTCGGAATGGCTCTCACCTCCTCTCGGTTCTTTTTAGAGATAAATGAAATACACCGTTTAATGAAGCGTTCCGAAAAGGTTCCTTCTGTCGCTCTCCCTGCTTTTGTGGAAGTCGGCGAAATGACTCGTGAGAATGGGATTTTTATCTATGCAAGCGAAAAAATGCATCGAATTAAAGAGCTGATTGATCAGGTCGCCGATACAGATGTAACGATCCTGATTCAGGGGGAAAGCGGCGTTGGAAAAGAGGTGGTTGCCCGCTCGATCCATCTCAATTCGTTTCGGAAAGAAAAACCCTTTGTCAAAGTCAATTGCGCGGCCCTCCCGCAAGAACTTCTGGAGAGTGAACTCTTTGGCTATGAGAAGGGTGCGTTTACAGGGGCTTACCGGCAGAAACCGGGGAAATTTGAACTCGCCCACACTGGGACGATCTTTTTAGATGAAATTTCAGAGATGAGCCCCTCTCTCCAGGGCAAGCTTTTACAAGTGCTTCAGGACAGAGAATTTTCGAGATTAGGAGGGAAGAAAGACATATGGGTGGATGTTAGGGTATTGGCCGCTACCAATAAAAATATTGAAGAAATGGTGAACCATCAACGATTTCGCGAAGATCTCTATTATCGTCTCAATGTTGTCAACATTACCCTTCCTCCCCTGAGAGAGAGGAAGGAGGAGATTCCTGTTTTTATCGAATATTTTCTAGATAAATTCAGCAAAAAATACCAGAAAAAGGTAAACCCCATTTCGAGCAAGATCATGAAGATTTTTAAACAACATCATTGGCTGGGAAATGTTCGAGAACTGGAGAATGTCATTCAACGTTACGTGATTCTTGAAAACGAAAAGATGATTATGGATGAACTAACCCATGGGATCATTGAGAATGCGGCCATCGAAAGAGAAAAATCCGTCGCCCATACCCAGGCCTGGCCTTCGTTAAAAGAGGTCTATCGGGAAGCCACGATCAAAGCCGAATCCGCAACGATTCTCAAGACATTGCAGATAACGAACTGGAATAGAAAAAGGGCAGCCCAACTTCTCAATATTAGCTATAAAGCCCTCCTTTATAAAATTAAAGATGGCGGTCTTGACAAACTCATTCTCCCTATGACGGCTTAATTTCCATATCATATTTCAGTTCAATTGTTATGAATAACATTTCTAAAATCATTTTTTCTGACTGTTTAAAGATGGAAAAAGTCAAAACCATTATCGATCAAATCGCGCAGACCGATATCACGGTTTTAATAAAAGGCGAAAGCGGAACGGGGAAGGAATTAATAGCCAAGACAATTCACGATATTTCTCCGAGGGCAAAAAACCATTTTGTAAAACTGAATTGCGCTGCCATTCCTAAAAGCCTTATTGAAAGCGAGCTTTTTGGGTTTGAAAAGGGGGCCTTTACAGGGGCCCACCTCAAGAAGCCGGGGAAGTTCGAATTAGCCGATGGTGGAACAATAGTGCTAAATGACATCGGTGAAATAGATATTTCCATTCAGGGCAAACTTCTACAAGTCCTCCAGGATGGAAAATTTTCTCGATTGGGAGGAGATGAGGATGTCCTGATCGATGCCCGGATCATCGTCACCACTAAAAATCATTTGGAAAGGTCTATGATGGAAGGGCTTTTTCGTGAGGACCTCTTCTACCGGATCAATATCATCAGCATCACGATTCCTCCGTTAAGAGAACGGAAGGAGCAAATCCTTCCACTTACCCACTATTTTTTAAATTTTTTTAAAGAGAAATATAGACGGGAGGTCCACCCCTTCTCGCCGAAAGCCACCAAGATATTCAAAGAATACCATTGGCCGGGAAACATCCGGGAATTAGAGAATATCGTCAAGCGGAGGGTCGTCACATCGGATGAAGAGGCGGTCATTCAAATGCTTCTCGGAAAAAAGGAAAATGGCGGGATCGGAGTCGAATCCTTAGGGTCCTACGGCATCCGAGAACCGCTCCTCAATTTGAAGGAAGTGGGAAGAAAAGCGGGTGAAGAAGCGGAGAAAGATCTCATTCACGCCACCCTCCATGAAACCCATTGGAATCGAAAGGAGGCGGCCAAATTGCTCTGTATCAGTTACAGGGCGTTGCTCTATAAAATTGAGAAATACCATTTGAATACAGGGAGGGAGTATCAGGTAAAGGGAGAGATGGTCGGTTCAATCGTTAGACCCATTTCAAACAAGACTGGAGGGATGTGATGGCGGGTGACAGGGGGGCAAAATCTAAAGGGAGGGGTTGGAAAATGAAAAAATTAATGTCCTTTGGAATCATTGGGATAGGAATCCTTTTGATCGGTCATTCCTTGGCTTTCTCTCAAACAGAGAAAGCGGAGAAAGAGACCCTTTTAAAAAAGCAGGCTCAAGCCGAGGTGGTTGCCGATAGCGAAAACTATATCATTGGGTCTGAGGATATTCTTTATATCCACATTTGGAAGGAAGAGCATCTGTCAAGAACCGTTCCGGTAAGGCGGGACGGCATTATTTCTTTGCCCCTGGTGGACGAAATTAAAGCCGAAGGCCTGACTCCTCTTCAATTGAAAGAGATATTGGCCCAGCGATTTAAAGAATTTATAGGGGATCCGAATATCACGGTGATGGTGATGGAGGCCAATAGTTTCAAGGTCTATCTCTCTGGCCAGATAAGAAATCCCGGGGTATATCGGTTGCGAAGTGAAACGTCTCTCCTTCAGATCATTTCCATGGCAGGAGGATTTACGGATTGGGCCAATCAAAAGAAAATTTTGATCATCCGGAAAGAAGGCGGGAAAGAAAAACGAATCACCGTCAATTATAAAAAGATTGTCAAAGGGGAGGATCCGGGTTCAAACATCATCCTCAAGGCGGGCGACACCATCATCGTGCCGGATTAAGAAGTCTGATATCGAGTGATAGCCGTAATGATAAAAGGCTGATAGGAGGGATAAATAAAATGGATAAAATGAAGTGGTTGATCTGTACTCTGTTTCTTTTGGTGATTTTCCCTGCAGGGGCCGATGCGGAGTCAAAGGATATTCTCCTCCATTTCCAACCCTATATCACCCTCCAGGAAGAATACAACAGCAATATCGACCTGACCCCGAACCGGGGCAAACGGGACGACTACATCACCACGATTACTCCGGGTCTGAAATTTTCCACTGCGACCAGATCCCCGGTGACGGGAGAATTCCGACCCACCCCCACGGCCGAAGAGAGGTATGGGGTGGATTTGGACGTTCGGGCGGGGTTCAACTTTTATGCGAAAGAGGAGGATTATAACTATACCAGCCTTCATGGAACACTCAACGCCTGGTATGCCGCCACTCCAAGGCTGATCTTTCGGGTCAGGGATTATGTCCTCCGATCGGATGAGATCAGAGAGGCAGAATATGCTTCCCCCATCGAGGGCGGATATCTTCTCTCAAGGACACGGAAGAGGACGCCCTATGTCCGGAATGTTTTTGAGCCCTCGGTCCAGTATCAGTTCGGCAGGGAAAACGTGATTTCCCTGAATTACCGTAATAACCTCTACGAGATTCAAGGGCGGACGAATGAAGATAGTATCGAGAATTTCATCAACCCCAGAATCACGTATTGGTTCGACATCCGAAATGGAGTGTCCTTCGAATATGGCCTCACGCTTGGACATTTTGAGAGATCCCCGGATTTAACCGGTCATATGGCGATGGGACGATACACCCATCGCTTCAATCCGAAAACCTCCCTCTTCGGAGAATATACTCAACTCTGGAGGAATTTCGATTCCCCCTCGGTTGATTATGCGGTCTATCGACCGAGCCTCGGACTGGAACATGCCTTCAATCCAACACTAAGCGGAAGGATCCAGGGGGGGTACTACTGGAAAAATCCTGCGCGTGGGGCAACCCGGGGCGGCCCTTTTTATGACGTTCTCGTCACGCAGCGGGCCCAAAAAACAACCTATGCCCTCTCTTTGCAAGGCGGATACACGGAGGACTACTTCTCTGCTGAAAACAAAGGCTTCACTCAATACCACCGGGTCCTGGGAAGGGTGAACTATCAGCTTCTTAAAAAGATGAATCTTGGACTTTTTAACAGTTATGAATGGGCCAAGCTTCCTGGAGATGTTATCGGAGGGAGAAAAGAGACCCATCACATATGGGGGATCGGAGGAAATGGTTCCTACCGGCTTTTCCATTGGTTAACGTTGGCCCTCGAGGCTTCTCATCGTGAAAACCATTCCAACCTTGACGGAAATGACTATAGCGAGTATCGAGGAGTGCTTAGGGTGACAGCAACCTATTAATTTTTAAATTGGGGTTAACCCTTGAACCCTGGACCTCTTGAATCCAGAGGGACATTGGAGGAGTAAAATGATCAATCCTGAGAAATCATTCGATATCCATGACTATATTGAAATCTTTTGGAGACGAATCTGGTATATTGCCATCCCTTTTGTCCTGATTCTGTCCGGAGCCGTCCTTTATGCAGTTACCTCTCCCAAGGAATATCGCTCCGCCACGCTGATCCTGGTCACCCCTCAGAAAGTTCCGGAGAGCTTCATTCGACCCACCGTGACCTCAAAGATTGAAGACCGCCTCCAGTCCATCGGCCAGGAGATTATGAGCCGGACCCGTTTGGAACGGTTGATCTCCGAATTAAAACTCTATCCCGAGGAGGCCAAGTCAAAAAGCAAGGAAGAGGTTTATGAATTGATGCGCAAAAACATCCGTGTGGAGATAAAAGGAAAAGAAGGTTACTTCACGATCTCCTATATTGGAAAGGACCCCAGGGTGGTAACGACCGTTACGAACAAGTTGGCCTCTCTTTTTATTGAAGAGAATCTTAAATTAAGGGAGCAACAGGCCCAGGGAACCTCAGAGTTCGTTATGATTGAGTTGAATGCGACAAGGGTTAAACTGGAAGAACAGGAGAAGACCGTCACGCATTTCAAAAGACAGTTTATGGGTGAACTTCCGGAACAGCGGGAGGCCAACCTTAAAGTCCTCGAACAACTCCAGTTGCAGAGTCAGAGGATCGGTGAAAATATCAGGGCGGCCCATGATCGAAAACTGATCATCCAGAAGCAACTTGCCGACACCGAACTTCTCATCGCCTCGAGCATTAAAAAAGAGGAGGGTTTCCTTTCTTCCTCATCACCTATTCAAACCGAAAAGGTCTCGAGATCCGTTGTCAGGGACCCGCTGGAAGTTCAATTGGAACAGATGAAGTACTACCTGATCGATCTTCAATCCAAATACACGGAGAAACATCCTGACATTATGATCGCTAAGAAGAGGATCTCGGAACTCGAAGCGAGGATCGAGAGGGAAAGGTCAGAAAAGGGGGCCGCGGAGAAGAAGGAGTCTGAATCAAACATTGTGACCACGCCATTGTCTCCGCCCAAAATCGTTACCAAGAAGGAGGAGAAGGAGGCCGTTAAACTGAACCCGCGTTATAAAGAGATGGAGAATCAACTCATTGCCACTGAGCTGGAGATCAACAGGCTGAAGGAAGATGAGGAGAAGATGAAAGCCCAGATCACGAAATATCGGGAGAGAATCGAAAACACGCCCATGCGGGAACTGGCCATGACTAACCTGAACAGGGATTATCAAAACACGAAAGATCTCTATCAAACCCTCTTAAGGAAGAGTGAGGAGGCACAGCAGGCGGAGAATCTGGAGCGCCGGCAGAAAGGGGAGCAATTTAAAATCATCGATCCAGGGAGAATTCCTGAGAAACCCTTTCGGCCTGATATCCCCAAAATTCTCCTTTTCGGGGTTTTAATAGGTTTGGGTTCAGGTTTTGGACTGGCCTTCTTTAGGGAGCAGATGGATCGTTCATTCAGGGATGCTGAAGATCTGGAAGCCACCTTGGGGTTTAAGGTGCTGGCGAACATCCCAACCATTCAAAAGGAGGCGGCTTAACGGAGATGTATACCAAGTTTTACGGTTTTAAAACAAAACCCTTTGAGATCACTCCGGATCCCAAATTTCTCTTTCTAAGCGAAGGCCATAGAGAGGCGTTGGCTCACCTCACCTATTCGGTTAGAGAGAGAAAGGGGTTTACCGTGATTACCGGAGAGGTGGGGACCGGCAAAACCACACTCGTCCAGACTCTTTTAAGCAGATTGAATGGGAACACAAGGACGGCTTACCTCTTCAACCCGAAATTGGGCTCCACCGATTTTATTAGCTATATCTGCGAGGATTTAGGGCTCAAAGGACAGAAAAGATCGAAGGGGCAATATCTGACCATGCTCCACAATTTTTTATTGGAACGTTATGCTCAAAATGAAAATGTCGTTTTGATCATCGATGAGGCCCATACCCTTGATCCGAAATTGCTCGAAGAGGTGCGTCTGCTTACCAATCTGGAGACACCCAAGTCCAAACTCCTCCAGGTGATCCTGATCGGCCAGCCGGAGCTGAACGGTGTTTTGAACGATCCGCAATATCGCCAGTTGAAACAGAGGGTGAGCCTCCGTTACCATCTCCAGCCTCTCAATCAGGAGGAGACAAAAGAATTCATTGGCAAAAGGTTGAGGGTCGCAGGCTTAGCCGATCCTCATCTTTTCACCGCCAAAGCCTTGGAGGAGATTTATCGGTATTCAAAGGGAATCCCACGGCTGATCAATATCGTTTGCGATAATGCGTTGTTAACTGGGTATGCGACCGACCATAAGGTCATCGGACCCAAAATCATCCTTGAGGTGATTGACCATCTGGAGGGGACCGGGAAGAAACGAAAGCGAAGACGATCCATCTTCTTTGCCGCCGTATTGATCATCTTTCTTACCTTTGGGATCTCCTCCTATATTTTATGGAAAGAGTCTTTTCCGAGAGTGAAATGGGAGATTGGGGAACGGATCCAATCTCTCGGGGAAATGGTCGAAAAGGTTTACGAGGAGACCCTGAGAAAATATTTTAGATGAACGGAGAGGTGAAATGAGCAAAATATACAAGGCGTTGGAAAAAGCGGAAAAGGAAAGGGAACGGGTGGATCATCCACCCCCCTCACGGGAGGGTCAGGAAGAAAGAAAAGGGGAATCTTATGAACTGAGGCCTGAGGTCTCAAAGACCGAGCCATGGGTTTCCGACCGGAGCCTCGTTTCCATCTTGCAACCCGGATCCCTGGCCGCGGAACAATTCAGAAAACTGAGGACTTACCTTCTTCGGGGAAAAAACTCGGAATTTCCAAAAACGGTCATGGTGACGAGCGCGACCAATGCTGAAGGAAAAACATTTGTTTCAGCAAACCTTGCCGCGGGTATTGTCCAGGACCTTCATGCCCATGCCCTGATGGTGGACTGTGATATGCGCAGCCCCCAGCTATCACGATGGTTTGGGTTGAGTGAGGACAAAGGTCTCTCCGAATATCTCGCAGGAGATGGAAAGCTGGACAATCTGTTGAAGAAGACCGGCGTGGAGAAGCTGAGCATCCTCTCAGGTGGAGCTGTTCGGGACAATCCCACCGAATTGATCGCATCGAAGAAGATGGAAACGCTCATCGATGAATTAAAAACACGGTATCGGGACCGGTATATCATCTTCGATTCCACTCCCCTCCTTGCCACTACCGAACCGGAAGTATTGGCCAAGTTGGTCGATGGAATCATCATCGTCATTAAGGCTGGCGTAACCCCAAGAGAGACGGTCAAACAAGCCATCGCCTCTTTGGATAAGGAAAAGATCATAGGATTTGTCCTGAATGGTTTAGAGTTTAAATCCTCAGGACTTTCCACACGTTACTTTGGTTCAAATGGATATTATTACACATATGGCTATGGCTACGGCAAAGGAAAGTCAAATGGTGAGAGCAGATGGAAGAAAATCTTTCCTTTTGCTCGGAAAGGTGGGGGATGAGGAGCGCTGAACCGCAGCACGTGATTTCATAACTCATAACTCCGAACTTAAAACTATGAACTGGTACGTCATCCAAACGAAACCCAAGAAAGAAGAAGAGGCGACCTCCTATCTCACCACGAAAGGAGTCGATATCTTCGGCCCTAAAATTGAAGCCTATTCCCTGAGGGCAGGGAAAATGGTGAGGGAGCTGAAGCCTCTCTTCCCGGGGTATCTCTTCGGGAAGCTCAATCTGGAGCAGGACTATTCCCTGGTCAGATGGGGGAGGGGGGTTAAGAAAATCCTTGGTTTTGGTGGATATTCAATCCCCGTATCGGAAGAAGTGATTGAGATCATCAAGAATCGAGTGGACAGCAGCGGGGTCGTAAGAAAAACGGCTCACTTTAAACCCAATGATTTGGTGAGAGTCAAATCAGGGCCCTTAAAGGATCTAATCGGGATCTTTGACCGGTGGGTTTCAGACAGTGAAAGGGTCAGAATTCTCATGAACCTTATCGGATACCAGCCGGCCATAGAAATCCATTGCTCCATGCTTGAGAAAGTAGCGTAAAAAGCAAGTGAATAAGGTAATGAGGTAATAAGTTAATGTATGGGAAAAATTATTAAATTAATTAACGATCAACTTATTAACATATTATACACAGCGTCATTAATCTCAAGAGAGCACGTCATTCCCGCGAAAGCGGGAATCCAGGAAAACACTGGATTCCCCCGTATCAAGTACGGGGCAGGCTTAGTCAAGCCCGGAATGACAGAAAAGGAAAAGACTTCTGTCGTTGTGTATAACCTATTAACTCGTTTATTGTAGTAAACTTTTTTCCACTCAAACGTGGCTGCCAGATCTAACATTTTTAAAATATTTTGTAGGAAATACTTCATTTCCAAAAGGGCGGGAGCCTATCCAAATGAAAGAGGGAAAATGAACTTTCAGAAATATTTTTTACTTCAGACCGCTATCCTGTTGTTCCTCCTTCCTGTTTCTGTTTTCCCGGCCGATTTATCTCTATTTGCCGGAGGTGAAATCGACACGAGAGGTCAGGGGTTTTCTTACCTGGGTGTCGATATCACCCAAAAATTCACTCAAAATCTATCCCTGGCCGGAAGAATCACTCCGAATTACCTGACCTACAGATACCGGGATGGAAATCATCTCATCCGGGCGAAATCACTTGGGATATATACGGTCGTTGGACTGAAATACTCTCTGAACCAAACAACGCTCGGCATTTTTGGCGGAGCCGAATATAGAAATACCGATCTAAATCCCGATGTGAGAACGGCAGAGGTGAGGGGGAGCACTTGGGCTGGTTTGATTCAGGGAGAATTCGATACCTGGTTTGCAAGCCGGACCAATATAAACCTTTCCGCAAGCTTCAGCGGCACAGATAGCTTTTTTTATGAAAGAGGAAGAATTAAACGGCAGATCTCGAATTTTGAATTTAAGAAACCCAATACGATCAATCTTGGAATCGAACAATTTTATGGAAGGAACCCGGACTTTCGAATGGCAGGAGGGGGACTCCTGTTGGAAGTCTATCATATTCCGAAGAAGTTATCCCTTGCCCTCAAGGGGGGCTATAAACATGATTCGACTTTTGGCAGCGGAGGCTATGGAGGGCTGGAGCTATTTGTTAGTTTTTAAATAGAAAAGAGGAGATGCCAATCTCTCCCTTTTAAATTTTCAAATGATTGGTCCTGTCTGAAAAATGATTTTATTAGGATTAAAAACATGGTGGTCCGATGTTAAAGGGACTCAGTCCTATCTCCGGTACTTCGAGAGAGAGGACCGCAGGAGACGCTTAGCCGGCCAATTCCTAACCATCATCACCATCGGTCTGGGAATTTACTACCTCGCCTGGCATGCTCAGCATATTAACTGGGAGGCAAAACTTTTTTCCTTTATCTTCTTTCTGGCAGAATTCATAGGACTTATCCTGTTTACTTTCTTTGCCTTCAACGCCTGGTTTTTAAGATATCACTCCCCCCAAGGGGTTTCTGTTGAAAAGCCTGAATCCATCGATGTCTTTATCACGGTTGCCGGCGAGCCGGTTAACATTGTTGTCGAAACCGTTCGGGCTGCCGTGAATATCGATTATCCCATCAAGAAAATATATCTCCTCGATGAAAAGGGAGATATCGCCTATCAAAACATTGCGGAGAAATTTGGATGTGGATACTTTGCGAGGGAAGACCATAGCCATGCAAAAGCAGGGAATCTCAATTATGCCTTTGAAAGGACTCACAGCGACCTGATCCTCACCCTCGACGCCGATCAGATCCCTCAACCTCAGATCATCTCCACCCTCATCGGCTACTTCAAATTTCCCATGATCGGGTTTATCCAATCCAAGCAGGATTTCAAAGTTCCCGTTGGAGATCCATTCGGAAACACGGACCGGGTTTTTTATAATGTCATGCAGTTGGGAAAGGATATGGATAATTCCGCCTTCTCCTGCGGGTCAGGGGTGATCTACCGAAGAAAGGCGTTAGAGGATATTGGGGGGTTCAGCACCTGGAACCTGGTGGAAGATGTCCACACCTCAATACTCCTCCATGACCGGGGCTGGAGGTCGGTCTATCACCATTACCCCTTAAGCAAAGGCACTGCCCCTGCTGATATTTACGGGGTTTACAGACAGCGCAGGCAGTGGGCCGCCGATTCTCTGAGGATCCTCTTTTGGGACAACCCCTTCAGACGAAAGGGCCTGACGTTCAAGCAGAAGCTCCAGTACTTTAACCTGGGTTTTGTCTATCTCGTTTCGGCCTTTGTGATGCCTCTCTTCTTCCTGACGCCGATCTGGGCTCTTCTTACCCATCAGTTTGTCCTGATCGCTCCTGTAAAAAGTTATGTTCTCCATCGATTTCCATATTTCATCGCCATGTCACTTGCCTATGGGATTATAAATTATCCGACCCATTATATGCATGCCTTTAAAATGTGGACAGGCCTCTTTCCTGCCTTCATTCATGCCACCTGGATCGCCATTAGGTCAAGAAAGAGAAAACCTGCTTATCGTGTGAATGTGAAGCCGGGAGGAAGGGTGAAACAGAAAAACCCATTCCTGGCCGTTCTCCCACAGCAGGGTATTATATTTCTTTCCATTTTTGCTGTTCTTTATGCATTCATCAAGGGAGTGGAGACCTGGGATTATTATCTTTTAAATGTTGTTTGGAGCACGTGGTCCATTTGGACCATGAGTGGGATTTGTCTTGCCGCCTTTAAAACCCGTCGTTGGATAGAAGAGGTTTCTTTAAAAAACCAGAAAGAGCCCTCTTTTATTTTAAGAGCGAGGGAGCTTTTTATTACCATGATCGTGACGCTTTTCATCGCCTTTTTCTTTTTAGTTGCAGATACGTCCGCAGTGAATCAAACGCTCAGCAACTTTCGGCAAAGGGTTTTATCCATAGGAGGAGAGAAAAAAGAGGCCACGATCATCCCCGAGAAATTCATTCCCATTCGCGATGTTCCTACGGTTTTTCCTGAGGAGAAAAGCGAACGGCCGAAAGACGAAAGTGATGTTACTGGAGAAAAAGAAGGGGCAGGGCTTAAGAAGCTAATTGAAACGCAGGCGCCGGCGGAAGAGAAAAAGGCTTCCGTTAAAGAAGATCAATGGATTGTGCAGGTAGCCGCCGTGAGGACTCAACAGGATGCCATGGCCTGGAAGGAAAAATTGATGACATCAGGCTTTCAGGCCTATTACGTATCTTCAAAGGTGAAAGAGGAAGAGTGGATTCGAGTTCGGGTGGGATTTTTTAAAGACAGGGATGAGGCTTGGAAAGCCGGAGAGGGAATAAGGGAGAAGGGCTATCTCAAAGGCCCCTTCTGGATTACCAGAATTTCACAAAAGGAGATGGAGGTCCGGGTTGGTAAGTGATCTGATTGAACCACGGGTGGGCCTTTACCTTCCTGACGATGTCCATTCAGCGATGGAAGGAGCCTTTCAATACACACAGCTCCTGGGAGAAAGGGTTCAGATACTTTCCTTCTATGTCGCCTGGGGTTCCGGAAGAAGGAATCTCGATATTTCAGGGTTTCAGGAGGTCTTAAGGCGCGGATGCATCCCAATGATTACCTGGGAACCATGGCAGTGGCCCCTGGAAGATGCCCGGCCTGAAGATCAACCCGATTTTTCACTCTCAGAAATATTGAAAGGGAAATATGACGATTATATTCGGAGCTGGGCTCGTGATTTGAAGCAAATTTCAGGACCTATCTTCTTACGGCCCATGCATGAAATGAATGGAAATTGGTATCCCTGGTGCGGAAAAGTAAACGGAAATCGACCCGAGGAATATATCGAAACCTGGCGGTATATCCGGTCCATTTT
This sequence comes from Deltaproteobacteria bacterium, assembly GCA_018333535.1. Classification (GTDB taxonomy): domain Bacteria; phylum Desulfobacterota; class BSN033; order BSN033; family UBA1163; genus RBG-16-49-23. The sequence continues at coordinate 64,909 of JAGXTA010000003.1, forward strand.
TAGAGAGGCCCAAATTTGTCAATTGATCTGGGTTTGGTCGCCCTATGCCCATTCTGTGCCGAAGGAATCGGACAATGAAGTTTGGCGATACTATCCGGGGGACAAAGAAGTCGATTGGTTGGCTTTGGATGGATATAACTGGGGTGAAACCCGGGATGGGTCAACATGGCAGAGCTTTGAAGAGATCTTTAAAGAGGGATATGAAACCTTAACCGAACTCGATTCTGAGAAACCACTCATGGTGGGAGAGGTGGGCTGTGCGGAAGATGGTGGAAACAAAGGAAAGTGGATTGAGGAAGCCTTTCAGTCATTGGGGCAACGTTTTCCGAGAATCAGGGCTTGCATATGGTTTAATGTCAATAAGGAGTGTGACTGGAGGATTGAATCTTCTCCCCGTTCTATAAAAGCTTTTAAGGAGAATATCAGGGCCTGGACTTTTTTAAATTCCAACAAAAAACTGGGGGTACTTCATTGAAACAAGAAGGAGGGGGAAAAATGAAAACCTGTGCAATCAGGCATTGTTTAGTGATGGCGTTGTTTGTCATTTCATTAATAGGAGTTCTGCAGAGTCCTGCCTTTGGCCTTCAGATGACGATTGGCGGGATAGATGATGCCGGTCAATTCGCCGGACAAGACGCCTATCTTAAATTTGTTGATTCTGACGGAAATACACTGAAGGAGATTACCAAGGCCGGCTTCCCGACCCCTTGGACCTTTGCCTCTCAGGTTTATGCCGATGCCCCTGGCGGTATATGGTATTTACAATCCGCTGGCAATATCTGGTCTTCCGACACAATTGTGGGAGACACTTTTACAGCCCCCTATGCAGGAGTATATAGGATATCACCCGCGGACGGAGCCTTTACATACGATTCTTTTCTCTGGAGTGGGGTAGCGGACAAATGGTTGTGGGAGCTTCAGATTTATGTGGTCGAGGATGATGTTAATTACACGTTAGGGTCTAAGAATCTTTATGATCAAGGATACCTGGCTTTAGGGGCAACCCTTGGGAAGCATATAGATATAACCTTAGTTGAAGGGGAAAAGCTGGTTTTTTGGATTGCCGATGGGAGTCTCGATGGCCCTCCAAACGAACGCAACACCATTGACAACTCCGGGAGCCTGACCTTTAATGTCGTGCTTATTCCTGAACCTTCGACCCTCATCCTTGCCGGAACCGGATTGCTTCTTCTCTTGAGGCGATACCGAAAATACATATCGGCTCATTAACCTAATTTGGTCCAGCTGCACAACAACGCTTAACTCGCCTGGAGCCCCCATGAAAGACATCCTTGACCAGATGGAGGAACATATTGCAGCGATTCGAAACCTTCAGATGAATTTTAACTTCCATTCGAAGAAACTCGAAAAATTGATGAGGGCTTTGATTGATATTCAACCGCAAAATCAAAACGTGGATGAGGATCATACTATCCCATCACAAGGAAATAATTAATCACCTGAGCCTATGAACATGAACGATTCCCGATCCATAGAGAAAACCATATTGTCAAAACCCCATTTCCTTGACCGGTTACGGGTTGAGCAACGGCGAGCCGATCGATCCAAATTGCCTTTGTCAATTGTGCTTTTATCTTTTCGGGCAGGAGCGATCCCTGACAAAAAGCTCTTTAGAGAACTTTTAGAAATGCTGCAGAGAAATACACGAGAAACAGACATTAAGGGTTGGATTGATAATTGTGCCATAGGGCTTATTCTTCCAGATACAAACGAAAATGGAGTTCAATGTTTCGTTGAGAAAATCTTTAATGGAAATGGAGAACTGGCTTATTCGGTCATTAAAGGAACCTACCCAGACGATCTTTTTCGGGAGCTGCTTAAGGAGACACAAGGTCAACCAAACCTTTTTCCTGTCGACGTTGTTGAATCCCATACTTCGCATGGCATCCAGGATGTCCTCAAAAGAGTTATGGATATCGTAGGGTCACTCATTGGGCTAATGCTCTTTTCACCTCTCATGCTCATCACAGCTGTTGCAATAAAAATAACCTCCCCGGGACCGATCATTTTTAAACAATTTCGTTTGGGAAAGAAAGGCCTACGGTTTCCATTCTATAAATTCAGATCCATGTACTGGAATGCGGATGATTCGATTCACCGGGAGTACGTAAACAGTTTAATACAGGGCGACCTCAAAAAAATCAATCAGGGGGATAAGGAGACGCCCCTTTACAAGATGAAATCCGATCCTCGGGTCACTCTTGTCGGAAAAATCATTCGTAAGACAAGCATCGACGAACTTCCACAGTTTTTCAACGTATTAAAGGGAGAGATGAGCCTGGTGGGGCCTCGTCCCCCTATCCCTTATGAAATTGAGAAATATAAACCCTGGCATCTCAGGAGGATCCTGGAAGTCAAACCCGGCATCACTGGACTCTGGCAGGTGGATGGAAGGAGTAGGACATCGTTTGATGGTATGGTGCGTTTGGATCTGAGATATGCGCAAAATTGGTCTCTCTGGCTCGACCTGAAGATATTGCTGAAGACGGTAAGAGCCGTCATTCGTCCCCAAGGCGCCCTCTAACTTCGATAGGATAAGCGGCTTAAGGTTAGAGATCAGAGGCAAAAAAATAGATATGTTTGAGGTTTGAGATTGAAGGCCGAAGGCAAAAGGGAAACTATTTTTCCCGCTAACCTGAAGCGTAGCGTTCCTCAAACCTCAAACAGTTAAAAGGAGGAAAAAATGAAAATCGCAGTGATCGGATGTGGCTATTGGGGTCCAAATCTTATCAGGAATTTTGTCCAGTCTAACAAGATTGAGGAATTGACCTGTTGTGATTTAGACCAGAAAAGGTTAGACCGGATGAAGAGCCTCTATCCCTCCGTCAAGTTGGCATCAAATTACGAAGAGCTCCTTCAGAAGCCCGACCTTGATTCAGTGGCCATTGCAACCCCCGTAAAGACCCATTACCCGATTGCAAAGGAATTCCTTTCCGAGGGGAAACATGTCTTTATTGAGAAACCTCTAACCCATTCGTTTGATACGGCATTAGAGTTAGTGAAATTGGCTGAAGAGAAGCAAAAGGTGTTGATGGTGGGACATACCTTTGAATATACGGCGGCTGTCAACAAGATTAAAGATATCGTCGACAGTGGCGAGATTGGAAAGATCCTCTATATTAGTTGCACTCGCGTAAATCTTGGTCTCTTTCAGCCGGATATTAATGTCATATGGGATCTCGCCCCTCATGATATTTCAATCATTCTTTACATTCTTGGGGAGGCTCCGGTTTCCGTCAATAGCCAGGGGAGGGCCCATTTCAAAGCCGGGATTGAAGATGTGGCCACCACCACGCTCAATTTTAAAGATGGTGTGATTGCGTTTATCCACAATAGTTGGCTCGATCCCAACAAGATCCGCCGAACCACCATTGTGGGAACAAAGAAAATGCTGGTTTATGATGACATTGAGCCTCAGGAAAAGATCAAAATATTCGATAAGGGAGTTGACGTTCCTCCTTACTATGATACCTTTGCAGAATTTCATTTATCTTACCGCTATGGCGATATTCACAGCCCAAGAATTGAGGACTATGAACCCCTTAAAAAGGAATGTGACCATTTTCTCACATGTATTCAGAATGGCGTGTCTCCATTAAGTGATGGGTATAGCGGGGTAAGGGTGGTTTCGATTTTGGAGGCCGCAAGCAAATCCCTGAGGCTCTCGGGGAGATCCGTCCAGACTCAGGGTCTTAAGTTATTAAACAAAAAATCGAAAAACAATGGAAACGGGTTTTTAATGGCAAGCAGCTGGAGGTGAAAAATGGAATTTCAAAGCATTGCAGCCGATGTAAAACTTGGCGAAAATGTGAAGATCCACAAATTCGTGAACCTCTACGGTTGCGAGGTGGGAGACAACACCAAAATTGGCGTCTTTGTCGAAATTCAGAAAAATGCCAGGGTAGGGAAGAACTGCAAAATATCGAGTCACACCTTTATCTGCGAGGGAGTGACGATTGAAGATAATGTGTTCATCGGGCATAGCGTTGTTTTCATAAACGATATGTATCCCAGGGCGACCAACGGCAATGGAGGGCTTCAAACCGAAAAAGATTGGAAAGTGGAACGCATTCTCGTTAAAAAGGGCGCCTCCATCGGCTCCAATTGCACCATATTGAGCAATGTCGTAATAGGTGAAAATGCAATTATTGGCGCGGGGAGCGTAGTTACAAAAGATGTTCCGCCCAATGTGATTGTTGCCGGCAACCCAGCCCGCTTCTTTCGTACAATCGATTTTCTATCTCAACCAGACGTCAACGAACAATATGTTTTGTATGAATTTCTTAAAGAAAGGATAAAGGTTTGAGGTTAGAGGTTTAAGGTTTGAGGTTATAAAATGTTACGGGTTCAAGGTTGCAAGTTACAAGTTAATCTACACCCTACACTCTGTGTTTTTAAGAACTCGTAACTCGCAACATTTAACACTCAACACTTAAAACTCCCCCTTGCGCCTAACGAGGTAAATATGGAAATCCCCTTTTTAGATCTGAAGATTCCACATCGTGAACTCGAGGAAGAGCTGGTGCAAGTTTTCCGCGACGGCCTCAGAAACGCCTCATTTATAGGGGGCATGCAGGTCGAATCTTTTGAGAAGGAATTTGCCCAGTTTTGCGAGACCCAACACTGCATTGCCGTAAATAGCGGAACCGATGCCCTTCGGTTTGCCTTAATCGCTGCCGGCATCGGGCCAGGTGATGAAGTGATCACGGTTCCAAATACTTTTATCGCAACCACAGAGGCCATCTCCCAAACTGGTGCGACTCCAGTTTTTGTAGATATCGATGAACGCACCTACAACATCGACCCCAACAAACTCGAAGACTACCTGAAAAACCGCCTCCAGCCTCCAGCCTCCAGCCTCCAACCACGTCCTCGTGCTGTGCTCCCCGTCCATCTCTATGGCCAACCCGCTGATATGGACTCGATTCAGGAGATCGCAGATCGATACGGTCTGATGGTGATCGAGGACGCCTGCCAGGCTCATGGAGCGCTCTATCATTCAAAAAAAGATGATCAATGGAAAAAGGCCGGTTCGATGGGATTGGCTTCAGCCTTCAGTTTCTATCCCGGGAAAAATCTTGGGGCCTGCGGGGAGGGCGGAGCGGTCACTACAAATGATGAGGGTATCGCACAGAAAATAAGGATGCTCCGTGACCACGGCCAGGCGAAAAAATACTACCATGAATTCGAAGGGTATAATGGAAGGCTGGATGCCATCCAGGCCGGGATTCTCAGGGTCAAACTGAGATGTCTCAATGAATGGAACGAAAAACGCCGCCACAACGCCTCTCTTTACACTCAACTCTTATTACCCTACACCCTACACTCTACTCCCAACACCCGGCATTTATCACTTATCACCCCCCATGAGCCTGAATGGGCAAAAGCTGTTTACCACCTTTATATTATTCGAACCAAGAAAAGGGATGAGCTTCAGAAATATCTTTCAGAAAATGGAATTCATACGGGCCTTCACTACCCCGTTCCACTTCACCTTCAAGGGGCCTATGCGAATAACGGATTCAAGAAAGGCGATTTCCCTGTAACCGAGGAGGTTTCTTCTGAGATCCTTTCTCTCCCCATGTTCCCGCAATTGACGGAGCAGCAAATCCGGTATGTCGCCGACAATATCAAGCAGTTTTTAAAACTTCGTCTAGATTTTAACACGCAACACGTAACTCGTAACACTCAATACTTAACCCCCAAACCCCTATGATATGCCTCAAACCTCAAGCGCTTGCCTGCCGAAGCTTTGCATAGGTAGGAAGCGCTTTTTTAGTCTTTATCCTTCCTCCTTGGCACGTCAAAACGTTTTTATCTTTTAACCTGTAACACTCTTTATGGACGATAGCATTCAAATCATTAATCCCACTCAACATAAAGGTTGGGAGGATCTCATCCTTTCCCATCCGGAAGCCTCCTTCTTCCATTCTTCGGCCTGGGCTAGGGTACTCTCGGAATCTTACGGTTATGTTCCGAAATACTTTGCGATGATCAGGAACGAAAAGCTGGTTTCCCTCCTGCCCGTCATGGAAGTCAATAGCCTTTTTACAGGGAAGAGGGGAGTCTCGCTGCCTTTTACGGACTACTGTGAACCCATCGTCGGTCCGGAGGTTTCTTTGGACGATTTGCTTAATTGTGTCGTTGACACCGGCAAAAGATCGGACTGGAAATCTCTGGAGTTAAGGATCGGGCAGAAAGCGCTGCCGAACCGCCGGATCGCGTTAAAGTATCTTGGACATGAGCTCAAACTTGGGCAGGATGAGGAAAGGCTCCTCTCAGGGTTTCGGGACAGCACAAGGCGGAATATCCGGAAGGCGATCGGGGAGGGGGTGGAGGTAAAGAGTTCGAATACAACGGAGGGGATGAAGGAATTCTACCGGTTAAACAGCTTAACAAGAAAGGAACACGGCCTCCCTCCCCAGCCCTACCGGTTTTTTGTGAAGGTCTTGGAACACATCATTTCAAGGGATCTTGGACAGGTTTATCTGGCATCGCGTGCCGGAAAAAACATTGCGGGCGCCATCTATTTCCATTTCAATGGAAAGGCCTATTACAAATATGGAGCATCTGATAAAAACTATCAACATCTCAGGCCAAACAACCTGGTCATGTGGGAGGCCATCCGGTGTTATTCCGGAAATGGGACAAGGAGCCTCTGCATGGGCCGGACCGAACCCGATCATGAGGGACTTCTTCAATTTAAATCCGGCTGGGGAACGACGGAACAACCGATCCGTTATTACCGGTATGACTTTAAAAAGGGTTCTTTTGTTTCAGGTTCTTCAAAGGTTACGGGCTTTCATAATAAGATTTTCAAGAATATGCCCATCCCTATTTTGAACAAAATAGGAGCCTTACTCTATAAACATGTCGCCTAACGTTTTAGGCTTGTAACAGCAACACCGCAGCGCAGCAACATAGCGGCACTCAAAATTAACTCAATAGATAACTCACAACTCATAACTGATTAACTCCTTAACCCAAGCAACTCAATCGATTGAAAAAATGTTGACATTTCATCTTTAAAAGTGTACACTTTTTTGAAAATTGCAGTTTGAGGGCTAACAATGGAAATAAACGTAAAAGAAGCAAGGGCGAGGCTAAGCTTCCTGCTTAAAAAAGTTGAAAAAGGAGATGAGATTCTGCTTCTGCGCAGGGGCAAGAAAGTGGCACGGCTTGTTCCGGTACAAACTCCGCAACGCTCCCTGCCCAGTTTGAAAGAGTTCCGATCTTCTATCCAATTGAAGGGGAAGCCTTTGAGTGCTGTCGTTGTAGAAAGTAGGGAAAAGGAACGGTTCTGATGGTTTATGTCGACACAAGTGTTTTGGTGGGATATTACTGTCCGGAGCCAATTAGCGAAAAAGTCGAAAGATTTCTCATGGCTCAGAAACGACCGGCAATCAGCCTTCTTACAGAGGTCGAACTCTTTTCAGCCTTATCAAAAAAGATACGAGGTAAGGAAATGAACCGGAGGGACGCCAGCAAGGTGTCAGCCAGGTTCCTAACTCATTTGGATAATGATTATTATACGAATATCCCTGTTGAAACACATCACTACCGATTGGCAAGAGATTGGATCGGCCTGTTTAACACAGACCTTAAAAGCCTCGATGCGCTCCATTTAGCTATCTCTTCGGCGGAGAATTTAACCCTGGTAACCGTTGATAAGTCCCTTTTTAAATCAGCGAGAGCCCTTACCAGAGATGCTATCTTGCTGGAATAGATGCCTTCCGCTTTAACCTTTAACGCCCTTACTCCTAACGCCTTATCTTCTTTTAAACCTTTAGCCTCGAACCTCGAACCTCAAACCTCCGACAGGCGCTGATAGAACTCGCAACTCGAAACCCGTAACTTTGAACATGAGCCTCATCAACCATATCTACTACCAACTTAAACCCCTGATTCCGAGATCGCTCCAGATTGCTCTTCGGAGGATGGTGGCCCAAGGGAAGCGAAAACGTTACAGCCGTGTCTGGCCCATAGACGAAGGGGCCGGGAAGCCGCCCGAAAACTGGAGAGGTTGGCCCGATGGAAAGAAGTTTGCCCTGGTTCTCATGCACGATGTCGACACCGCGAAAGGTCACGAGAAGTGCCTTGAATTGGCCCAGGTTGATGAAAAAATGGGTTTTCGATCCTCCTTCAACTTCGTGCCTGAAAGATACAATGTCTCATCCGAGGTGCGTCGGATACTGGTCGAAAAGGGCTTTGAAGTTGGAGTCCACGGCCTCAAGCACGACGGAAAATTATTCTCATCGAGAAAAACATTCCTGGAGCAGGCAGCTCGTATTAATCACTACTTGAAAGACTGGAAATCTGTGGGATTTGTCTCCCCCTCCATGCATAGAAATCTCGACTGGATTCACGATTTAAACGTCGAATACGACGCCTCGACCTTCGATACCGATCCCTTCGAACCCCAGCCGGATGGCATTAGAACAATTTTCCCTTTTGTCGTGAACGGGAATTTGATCTCAAAAGGGTACATTGAGCTCCCGTATACGCTCTCCCAGGATCACACGCTATTTGTAATCATGGGTGAAAAGGGCATTGATCTCTGGAAGCAGAAACTGGATTGGATCGTCAAAAATGGCGGCATGGCATTATTGATTACCCATCCCGATTACATGAGCTTTAATGGGAAGAAACTGGCGTCGGATGAATATCCGGCTGAATACTACAAAGAATTTTTAGAATACATCAAAAAAATTTATAAAGATCAGTATTGGAACGCATTGCCCAGGGACGTCGCTTGTTTCTGGCGTGAGAGACAGTCCCACAAGGGAAAGAAAGCCGTTAATCAGAAATACGAGGTTACATTGATCGACCCAATCAAAGACCCGAGATGGGACGCCTTTGTTGAAAACCATCCCTTTGGATGGATTTGCCACCTTTCAGGCTGGAAAAAGGTCCTGGAGACTAGCTTCCCCCACATGAAAGGCCATTACTTGGTTCTTGTTGATGGTGAGAACAAGATTCGAGCGGGACTGCCCGTTTTTGAAGTAAGAAGCTGGCTCACCGGTAATCGTTTGGTCAGTATTCCTTTCGCAACAGTTTCCGATCCCCTCATCTCCTCACAAGAAGAGTTTCGCGAATTATTTGATGCCACCCTCGAACTTTCTACCAAGTTGAAAATATTTAACATTCAAATTAAGGCACTTACTTCTCAAAAGCTGGTAGAAGAAATACCGCTAAAATTTCAAAGATATTATGTACACCATTACCTACTCCTCAATAAAGGTCTTGATGAAATTAAAAAGTCATTCCATCTTACTGCAGTACAGCAGCCGATTCAGAAACTTCATAAAGCAAATTTGAGATTATATATCGGTAATGCGAAAGCAGACTTATATGACTTTTATCACCTCTATGATCAGACAAGGAAGAGGTTGGGTCTTCCAACCCAGCCGTATAATCTTTTTGAGGTATTGTGGGAAACGTTTATGCCCATAAACAAGATCTTGGTCTTGTTAGCCAAACAAGAAGGCCATGTTGTGGCTGGACATATTTATTTTAAGTTTAATAAGCGTATGTCAATGGAATTTGAAGGATGGGATAGAAACTATCATTACCTTACCCCCAATCATTTTATAATCTGGGAAGCTATCAAAATGGCCCATTCCGAAGGATATCAAATATTCGACTTCGGTAGGACATCACCCGAAGACACTGGTTTAATAAAATTCAAGGAACGTTGGGGGACAAAAACGGCCACTTTTATGGAAATCGTTTACCCGCCCCATCATTTGCAAGTCTCTGATAGCAAGGAGAAATCATTAAAATATAGATTAGCGAGAAAAGTATGCCAGACAGTACCCAATCCTGGCAGAAAGATTATTAGCCATTTTTGTTATCGACATTTAGGATGAACGGGAAAGAATCGAAGACTGGAATGAACCAGTCCTTTTTCCAGATAAGAGTGTCTGAATCGGTTCGAGACGATGAATGGGATGCCTTCGTTGAATCCGAAGCGCAGGGGTCATTTGAACAAACGAGTGGATGGGCTGAGGCAAAGTGGAGTGCGGGTTGGAAATCTATAAGAGTTGTTGTTCTACTTGAGGATCGCATCTTGGGCGGAAGCCAGATCTTGGTGAAGCAGCTTCCGTTTGGATTCCGGGTGGGCTATCTCCCGAGGGGGCCCGTTTGTGATAATGGGAGGGACGATGTTCTCACGCTGATTCTGGCTGCATTGAAGAAGGTCTGTAAGGATTCTCATCTATCATGTCTCATTGTCCAGCCTGCAAACAACGGAAGTTTAACCGAAGATTCATTAATTCGATCAGGTTTCCGTAGAGACGCAACACTGGGCATTATTAGCGCAACAACAGCCATCGATTTGATTCAGACCTATGAAGCGATTCTATCCAGGATGACCAGGAATTTCAGATACAATATCCGGTTTGCAGAACGTAACGGCGTAATCATTCGGGATGGGAAGAGAGAAGAGATTGGTCTTTTTTTTAGATTGATGCTTGAAACATGCAGACGCCAGGGAGTCAGTCCAAACCCCTCGACGGAATCGTTTATACAGAAACTGTGGGACGTATTTTCCCCCCACGGGAATATAAGGTTTTTCTTGGCTGAGTATAATGGAGAAGTCGTTTCAGGGCTAATGTGTATCCCATTCGGTAAAGTCTGTAACGCCTGGAAAATGGGATGGTCAGGGAAGCATGAGAATTCAAGGGCAGTTCATTTTTTGCACTGGAAAGCAATTCAGTGGGCCAAAGATAACGGGTATCATTCTTATGACTTCATGGGAATAAACCGGGCTTTGGCTGAAACCATTCTCGAAGGGAATCATTTTTATAAAGTGGCAAAGGGGGCTAATCTGTTTAAGCTATCGTTCGGAGGGGAAGTGCGTTTACTTCCTGAAGCGTATTATTATTTTAAGAGCCCGCTGCTCGGGTTACTTTACACTAAAGTTTATCCCTACTTCAGAAAAATAAAAGGAGCTATCGTTTAAGAGCATTGAATTATGCATAGTGATAAACAACAAGGAATCATTAATAAAATACCTGATAAAAAAAGCCAGGAAGAAAAAAATATAATACCCTATAAACCTCGCAGGGTTTGTATGCTGGCATATTCGTTCTATGAATCCGACGGGCGTATAAGGCGTTATGCAGAGACATTGGCAAAGCGGGGCGACTGGGTTGATGCTGTCGCGTTAAGAGAAGAAGGCCAGTCACATTATGAACTCATAGAAGGGGTGCATGTATACCGGATACAGAAGCGCCTGATTGATGAAAAAGGTGAATTCTCCTATCTTTTGAAATTGATCAAATTCTTTATCTTATCCATGGCCTTTATCACCAGGAGGCATTATAAAAATCCTTACGATTTGATACATGTTCATTCAGTTCCCGATTTCGAGGTGTTCACGACTTTATTTCCAAAACTGCTCGGCGCGAAAGTTATTTTGGATATTCATGATATTGTGCCTGAATTTTACGCCAGTAAATTCAATAAAACCTCTAAAAGCCTCATTTTTAAAGCATTGGCAGGCCTTGAAAAAGCGTCTATTGCATTTTCCGACCATGTTATTATTTCCAATCATATTTGGGAAAAAACCTTGCTGTCACGCTCCGTATCAAAAAACAGGTGCAGCGTCATAATGAATTATCCGGATCCTTCTGTTTTTTTCAGAAGAGATAAAAGCCCAAAAGACGGCCGCTTTATCATTATCTACCCGGGATCACTTAACTGGCATCAGGGGCTGGATATAGCTATAAAGGCATTTGCCCGGATAAAAGATCAGGTTCCGTCGGCTGATTTTTATATTTACGGGAACGGTCCGGAAAAAAATAATTTAATCGGTCTTGTGGAAACCCTCGGTTTGAACAATAGAGTCTTTATCAAAGATACGGTTCCCCTAAATCAGATCGCAGATATTATCGCGAATGCCGATCTTGGTATCATTCCCAAGAGAAATAATTCCTTCGGCGACGAGGCGTTCAGCACGAAGATATTGGAATTCATGTCTTTAAGCATACCGGTGCTTGTCTCGGAAACCACTATTGACAGATATTATTTTAACGACTCTGTTAGTAAATTTTTCACACCCGATGATGTAAATCATCTCTCCCTATGTATGCTGGAGCTTATCAATAATAGGGATATACGCCGTAATTTAACGGATAATGCTCTGAGCTTTGTCGAAAACTTTAATTGGGATAGAAAAAAATCAGAGTATTTAAACCTGGTCGATTCACTGGTAAGCGACAATAAAAAGAAACCACCGCAACCGCATCATAATCCCCACGCCAAATGAAATTACGTTGTTACTAACCCGATGGATTCCAAAAACATTTCATACGTTTTGATAACTCCCGCGCACAATGAAGAGGACTTCATAGAGAAAACGATCCAGTCGGTCATTTATCAGACTGTTTTGCCGAAGAAGTGGGCGATCGTCAACGACGGATCAACAGACGGAACGGATGATATTATAAAACGATATGCAAAGCGCCATGACTGGATAGAATTTATCAGATTGTCGCAACACACTGATCGGCAATTTGCCGCCAAGGTACACGCATTCAATGCAGGTTATGAAAGAATCAAGAATAGTGAATATGCGATAATCGGGAACCTCGATGCCGACATATCCTTTGAAAAAGATTACTTTGAATTTCTGCTCAGTAAATTCAATGAAAACGGCAAACTCGGTGTTGCCGGCACGCCGTTTGTCGAAGAATCATTCAAAGGGTATGATTTTAAATTCGCCAATATCGAGCATGTCTCCGGCGCATGCCAGTTATTCAGACGAGAATGTTTCGAAAGTATCGGGGGATACAAACCCATTCGCGGTGGTGGCATCGACTGGATTGCCGTCACAACAGCCAGGATGAAGGGGTGGAAGACAAGAACCTTTACGGAAAGGACCTGCCTTCACCATCGGAAAATAGGGACCGGAAATAACAGCGCCCTGATGGCCTTGTTCAAACAGGGCCGTAAAGACTATTTTTTGGGAAACCATCCCTTGTGGGAAATATTTAGAACCTTTTACCAGATGAGTAGAAAACCTTACGTCATGGGAGGATTACTTCTATTCTTCGGATTTGCATGGGCGGGCATTAAAAGAACAGAGAGGCCTATTTCCAAAGAACTTATGGAATTCATACGCAGAGAGCAAATGCAACGATTAAAGAATATTTTTAGGAAATTATAGTAGCAGCCCATACCGTATAATTAAGAACATGTAAAATGTAGCCGTATCTTTTATGTTATCTACACCCTACACCCTTTAACCAACCCCCTTTTTAATAACATGTAACCCGCAACCCGTAACGTATTTATCTCTTTAACTTGCAACTCGTAACCTGTAACCTGAAACGGTTTTTTAACCCGCAACTCATAACTCGTAACATCCTTAAAATGTTCCATGTTTCACGTTTCGAGTCGTCTGGGAGGGTTGACTTGGACTCTATACTATGATAAATTTTCAATATATTATGGACGCCTTAGCAAAACAGTTGGATGCCAAACTGCGTAAGTGGCAGCCTGAGAAGGCGGACCAGGTGCGGTGACGTTTGGATATGATCGATGCACCCACAACCCGGTGAAGTCTGGCTTGTTGATCTAGGATTAGCAGCAAAGACACGGCCGATGGATGCAATGTCATTCCAAATCATTCATGAGGAGGAATATATGACAGTTAAGCAACAATTGATAAGAGAGATAGAAGACTTACCACTTGATGCGCAGGAAAAAGTACTCAAGTTAATCCATTTTGTTAAGGAAGAAATATTTGTCTTGCGCGAGAAAATGTCCACGGAAAAGAAGATGAATGCTCTTACAGATGTGGACAAAATAGCGATCGAAACCGGGATTCAAGATCTGGCAGAGCATCATGATCATTACCTATACGGTGTTTCGAAGAGATGAAGCGTAAGGTATTTGTAGATACCAGTGCATGGTTGGCTCTCGTCAATAAATCAGATGCTGCCCACCAGAAGGCAAAGAAGGTACGCGATGCCCTTTTAAAAGATCACATCCAATTCGTAGTTACCAATTATGTGATGGTTGAGATAGCAAATGCACTATGCAGAATTCCTCACAGAGAAACAGCAGTGAAGCTTATAAATTTTATAGAAATGACCGAAAATATTCAGATCGTGGAAATTGACAAGGCAATTTATAAAGAGGCCTATTTCTAAAGAACTTATGGAATTCATACGCAGAGAGCAAATGCAACGATTAAAGAATATTTTTAGGAAATTATAGTAGCAGCCCATACCGTATAATTAAGAACATGTAAAATGTAGCCGTATCTTTTATGTTATCTACACCCTACACCCTTTAACCAACCCCCTTTTTAATAACATGTAACTCGCAACCCGTAACGTCTTTATCTCTTTAACACATAACTCGCAACTTTCGCAGCTTTCCTTGAACCTTTTTCCTTGCACCTTTAACCTTATCCCCTACACCCAATACGCTACACCCTATATGTTTAAACCCGTAACTCGTAACATCCTTAAAATATTCCAGGTTTCAGGTTCCAGGTTTCAGGTTCTGTAACGTAATATTTTTTAACTTGTAACTTGTAACGGGTTTTTATTATTAACTTGCAACATTCTCTCTAACCCATGAAATCCTACCGCGACTTAGAAATTTACAAAATATCTTATGATTTGGCCGTCAAGATCCACAATGCCTCATTAAAGCTTCCTCAGTATGAACTGTACGAAGAAGGTAGTCAAATGAGACGATCTTCAAAAGGGGTTCCTGGATGCATTGCTGAGGGATACGGTAGAAGGCGGTATAAAGCTGAATTCGTTAGATATCTCATTTTCGCTCATGCCTCCTGTGATGAAACCATTTTTCATTTAAATATGGTGAAGGATACACATCAGGATATGGCCAGCCTTTTCGAACCCTTCATCAAACCCTACGAAAACTTGAGCCCTAAGATTCACAAATTCATTGAATATGTAGATAAGCATTGGAACAAAGATTTTAGAATTTGAACTTGTAACTTGTAACTTGTAACCTGTTTTTTCTGTAATCTGTTTTTCTTCAAACTTGCAACTTGTAACTTGAAACCTGTAATAGTTTTTTAACCTGCAACGTGTAACCCGTAACTCGCAACGGTTTTTTAACACATAACCTGTAACTTGTAACGTTTGAGCGGTGATCTGAACGTTGTCATTAGCTGATTTCAAACCCCTCCTCGAACAAAGCATCCGTAAGCTTGAGAGATGGATCGAAGATCATAACTACAAAGGTTACGATCCCGCCGACGGTCTGACCTCATACCTGAGGCCCTTGACCTTCGGCAATTTGTTCCTCGACCGACTGCTCATGCAACTCATTTGGAGAAGCCCCATCAACCTCCGGCCTCTTTTAGGCGTGAAGCCCTTAGACTCAAACATCGGCCGCGGCTACATGGCGTGGGGCTACCTCACCATGTTCAAAATGAACGGCAATGAAGCTTATAAGGATAAGGCGGCTTCATGCCTTGAATGGCTGAAGAATAATAAGGCGCCGGGGTTTGAGCATTACAGTTGGGGGAAAATGTTTGATTTCGCCAGCCGTGGCGGTCGTCAGGGGAAATATAAACCCATCACTGTCTGGACAAGCCTTATCGGGCAAGCTTTTCTTGATGCCCATGAAGTCATTGGTGACGCAGAATATTTGGATATAGCCTCCGACATATGCGAATGGATCCTCGAACTCCCCAGAAACCATACAGGTTCAGGCTTGTGCTTAAATTATACGGCTTTTTGGGATGGGGACTGCACCATTCACAACCAGAGCATGCTGGCCGCGGCAATGTTGGCAAGGACAGCAAAATATAGTGGCAATTCAGACTACTTAAAAGTCGCTAAAGAGGCCATTACTTACACGTGTACGCGACAGCTTCCCGATGGTTCCTGGTATTATGGTGAGGACTCCACATACCACTGGATTGATAACTTCCACACAGGGTATAATCTCGATGCTCTTAAGTGCTATATCGAAAACACAAATGATAAAACGTATGAAAATAACTTAAAGCAGGGCTTTGACTTCTTTAAAAACAATTTCTTTGAATCAACAGGAAGACCCAAATACTATCATAACAGGACATATCCCATAGACAGTCAGTGTTGTTCCCAGGCAATTGAAACATTGGCTAATTTTTCCGACTACGATCAATCATCTCTGGAACTGGGAATGCGCGTAGCAAGGTGGACGATTGAAAATATGCAAGACCGAACCGGCTATTTCTATTTCATGCGGTATCCGCTTATGACCCTGAAAGTGCCCATGATTCACTGGGCGCAAGCCACTACATATAAAGCTTTGACGGCACTCCTCTTGAAATTGAACTGAGAATAAAATCCAAAAGGTAATTGCCATGACGGTAGTGGACGATAAGGAAATCATTGTAAAAGGCAGACTCATCAGAACCGCCGAGTTGAAAGAAGAATGGGATGAAGATATCGAAGATCCAGAAACATTTATTAAAAAGCTAAAAAGCAGCGGCATCAAAGCGGATATATTTACCTTTATGCAGAGATTGCCCGAATCCAAACCGAAATACAACTACCACATGGAATGGGATAGCATCGCCGCCATTCCAATCACAAGTTATGAAAATTGGATAAAAAAACAAATCGTTCAAAACTCAAGGAAAAAAATAGGCTTAGCCCAAAGAAAAGGGGTCGTAATCAAACTGATTGATTTTGATGATGAGCTCGTAAAAGGTATTTTGGACATTTATCATGAAACGCCGATCATGCAAGGCAAGCCCAATAGGCAGTATAATACAGTCTTTGAGACCGCAAAAAGATTGAATGCCACTTTTTTAGATAGAGCTCAGTTCATAGGCGCTTTCTACAACGATGAACTCATTGCATATATAAAATTGGTCTCAGCGGGAAGAATTATGAGAACCATGGGTATTCTTGCAAAAGTAGCTCATCGAGACAAGGGCCCAATGAATCTTCTGATCGCAAAAGCCGTGGAAATTTGTGTCGAGAAAAAGATGCCCTATCTTATATACGCTAAGTTCAATTATGGAAAGCGTGGAAGCCAAACATTGAAAGATTTTAAAAGAAATCTCGGATTTGAAAGCATAATTTTACCGAGATATTACATCCCTCTAAATGCCCGGGGGAAAATAATTTTAAAACTGAAGTTACATCGTGAAATTGCCGAGTATTTTCCAACAAAAATAATAAGAATTGCAATACAGTTGAGAAGTTACTGGTATTCAAAGAAGTTTGCTGCACAATTGCGAACAAGCAATTATGCACCCGAATGACAATACCAAGAAATAAACAACAGAGATTCTAATGCCGGGAATTACCGGAATCATAAGTAAAACACCGAAAGAGAAAAGCGAAAAAGATCTGCAGCTTATGGTCGGTTCCATGCTGCATGAATCCTTCTATACCTCTGGCACATATATTAACTCTCAGATAGGCATTTATGCAGGCTGGGTTTGCCACGAAGGTTCATTTTCAGATTGCATGCCTGTCTGGAATGAGAAGAAAAATGCGGTCTTGATATTTTTTGGTGAAAATTTTACAGATCTTGAATTATTTGACCAACTTAAAGCAAAGCATCACAAATTTGATAATTCCAATGCCAGCTATTTGATACACCTCTACGAAGAAAAGGGCATCGATTTTCTTAAAGAACTGAACGGTTGGTTCAGCGGTATATTGGTGGATATTCAGGCGGGGAAAATCTTTTTGTTCAATGACCGATACGGGATGCAGAGAATCTTCTATTACGAGGGTAAGGATGCATTCTACTTTTCATCTGAAGCAAAGGCCTTGCTTAAAATTTGCCCGGAGTTGCGAGAAATCGACATGAAAGGGTTGGGCGAATTTCTCAGTTGCAACTGCGTTTTAGAGTATCGGACATTGTTTAAAAATGTATTCCTTCTGCCAGGCGCCGCAGCCTGGATCTTTCAGCAGGATGGCAACCTGACCAAAAACTGCTACTTCAAGCCTGACATTTGGGAAAATCAACCCTGGCTTGAAAAAGAGTATTTTTATGAAAAATTGAAAGATACCTTTGCAAAAGTTCTTCCCCGTTATTTTCGCACTAATCAAAAAATAGGCATATCATTAACAGGCGGTTTGGATACCCGCGTCATTATGGCAAATGTTGACATGCCGGCCGGAAAATATCCTTGTTACACATTCGGCGGTATGTATCGCGACTGCTATGATGTCAAGATTGCCCGAAAAGTTACTGAAACATGTTATCAATCACACCAGACTTTGTATCTTGATAGAAAATTCCTGTCTGATTTTTCGAAATACGCCGAGAAAACCGTATATATTAGTGATGGATACTTCGATGTTTCCGGATCCTATGAGGTTTACCTTAATAGTTTGGCGAGAGAAATTGCCCCGATCCGAATGACCGGTAATTACGGCGGCGAGATATTGCGGGGTATTGAAGGGATGTTGAAATCGGCGCTTCCAGGTGAAAAGCTTTATAATTCTGATATTAACATTCATGTCAAGGATGCTGCTAACACGGTTTCCGGCCTTTATAAATCTTCAAGTCATCCTATGTCTTTCAACCTTTTTAAGGAAATACCATGGTTCAGAAATAACGGTTTCTTTTGTGAGCAGTCTCAGGTGACACTTCGTACTCCTTATATGGATATTGACCTTGTAGCGTTAATGTATAGAGCGCCCATGAACGTCAGAAATAATATGGAACTAACATTGCGGCTCATCGCTGATGGCAACCCGACATTAGGTGCCATGCCTTCAGATCGAGGCTTTGGAGGAGACAAAAAGTTCCCCTTATCGACTTTGATCGAGCAATATTACGAATTTTTATCCAAAGCAGAGTATGCGTATAACTATGGAATGCCCCAATGGTTGGCAAAAATTGATTATATATTTATGTTTATGCACTTCGAGAAGTTGTTTCTTGGCCGTCACAAATTTGCCCATTTCCGGTTATGGTATCGAGATGAATTGGCCGATTACATTAAAAGTATCTTGTTGGATGAAAAATCATTAGGGCGGCCGTATTTAAACAGTAAAACGGTGGAAAAAATGGTGCAGGGCCATACAAAGGGTAACCGTAATTATACGACTGAAATAGGCAAGGTGCTCACTTTAGAGCTGATACACAGGCTTTTAATCGAAAGTAATTGATGATTTCTGATAATATTGCCGATATTGATATCGTAAATAAAGAGTCCCTATCGTCTAGCGGTCCAGGATACCGGCCACTCAAGCCGAAGACAGAGGTTCGAATCCTTTTGGGGACGCCAAAACAATATTCTATGGGCTATTGGGGCAGTTAAAAAAGTGTATAGTTGTGTATGGGTGTGATTTTAGATAAAAATTATCAACTTATTTGGCACATATATTGCTGAATATAATTTAGCTGAATATTTACTTAACAAGGAATATATCAATAATATTAAATGGTTAATCTTGATTTATTACATATTTATTAATTCTCACTCTATGACATAAAGTACAAAATATACCTTTTTTACTGAAAAAATGTCAGCAAGGAGTTCTATCGATGAAAAGAATTATTAAATATTTAGTTGTCCTGAATTTGGTGGTTAATTTTTTGGGAGCTGCATATGTCAGTGCAGCAACCATCAGTGCAGCAAGTTGTTCGCAATCTGACGTGCAAGCCGCCATTAATGCATCTGCAACAGGTGACAAAGTTAGTATTCCCTCTGGTGAATGCACATGGACTTCAGCAGTTTCTATACCAGATGCTAAAAAAATCACGTTGCAAGGGGCCGGATATGATAATACTGTAATCAGTACATCTGTGATTGCGATTCAAATGAATTTGTCAGGTTCTCGTATTACAGGCATTGGTTTTATACTGACAGCTGAGGTAAACAGTATCATAAATGTTAAGGGAACTGGATGGCGGATAGATAATTGCAAATTTAATAATACTACGGGACTGTCAGTGGTTTCCCTCGATATAAATGGAACCAACGTGACTCAATATCCAACTGGATTAGTGGACAACTGTGTTTTTATAAACGGCAGGATTTTAGTTAGTGGCCTTGGAACATTTGCGAAAAATTCTGCTCTTTGGCTCAACCCGATTAATCTTGGTACAGCTGATGCTGTTTATGTTGAAGATTGTAATTTTTCTCGGAATGACGGTGGACGAAGGAATGCAATAGACGGAAACTTGGCTGGTATGTGTGTTTTTAGATATAATACTATAACAGATTCCTATGTAGAGCTTCATGGATTACAATCTGACCAGGGAAGAGCACCTCGGAAATTTGAGACTTACCGGAACACTCTCCATTCGTCAAACAACCAGTATCTTCCATTACGTTACAGGGGTGGCACAGGCGTTATATTTGACAATGAACTATCTGGAGATTATAACGGCAGGGTTATTGACTTTTATTTAGATCGTTCCTTCAAATCAGTTGGCGTTGCTGGAATGTGTGATGGAACTTCATCATGGGACGGGAACGAAGACGCAACGGGATGGCCCTGTCGAGATGGGATAGGACGGGGGCCTGATGTATATTTATTTGACAAAGCCTCCCCACCCTATCCACGCCAAAAATCTGTGCCTGCTTATTTATGGTTAAATCGAGATAAAGGTCGGGATGGAAAGAGTTCAAATATAGCCAGTGTAATTATGTCCGGTGGTTCAGGAAATCACATTAAAGCTAACCGTGACTTCTATAATGAAGTAGCTGGTTTTGACGGGACATCTGGTGTTGGTGTAGGACTTTTAGCCAATAGACCTGCTACGTGCAAAACAGGTGTTGCATACTGGGCTACGGACCAGGGAGATTGGAATAAAAAACTAGGTGGACAACAGGGGGTGCTTTATAAATGCACAGCACCAAATACATGGACACTATACTACACCCCTTACACCTATCCCCATCCGCTAATCAAAGCATGGAGCAACCTCCAACCACCAAAAAACCCGCGAATTTCCCAATGACCGCTTCCTATTTTAAACTTGCAAACCCGGAACCCGTAACTTTATCCCTATTGCAAGTAGCCAGGCGCGAGGCGTAAGGCCATTTAAAGGGGGACTGAATTATTTAGTAACAACTCAATAACCCAACAAACCCAGGTAACCCAAGCAACCCTATAACCCATACAACCCGTAACTTATAACCTGAAGCCTGTAACTTTTTTCGTTTTTCCGTTTATCCTTTTCCCTTTATCCCTTGACCTTTTCCATTATTCCTGGTTTCCTGGGTTCCTTATTCCATTGACATCAAGACCATCCTGGTTTATTGTACTATTCATAAGGAAAAGCTGTAGTGGATGCTGGCCTATATCACAAGTAAAATGATGAATGCCAATAGGAAGGTTAATACAGGGGGCAAATCATGGGACATCGTATTGTCGATGCAATCATAGAGGACGGTCAACTGAAATATGTTGGTGAGAAACTGCCTGCGGGACGGGTGAAGGTACACCTGATCTACGACACACCGGAGGTAGAAGGGGTAGGCAAGGTTGCGGAAGCCGTGCTTGCTGAAACATGGGGGATTTATAAGGATATTGACCCTGACCTGGAAGCGAAGAACCTGAGAGCAGAGTGGGAAAGAGGGGAACGGTGAGCTTTCTCATTGACACGAACATACTGATCTATCATACCGCTGGGTCCGCTATTGTGAAAGAATTCTTAGCTGATCTAATCACCGCAAAGGCTTTTAACATTTCGATGATTACGAGGATAGAGTTTCTCGGATGGCACGCACAGACCCCGGATGGATTCGAAAAATGTCAACGACTGGTCAAGTTGAGTAATGTGCTTCCCGTCACTGAAGAGGTTGCGGATAAAGCAATCGATCTGAGAAGGTATCGGAATGTGAAGCTGGCTGATGCCATCATAGCCGCTACTGCCGTGGTCAACGACCTCAAACTTGCCACGCGAAATCCGGATGACTTCAAAGGGCTAACAGCTCTAAAAATAGTGAATCCTTTCAAGTAAAATTATCTGTTTCTTACTACGAATGTCTATCTTCCGCTCAAAACTGGTACGGACTTGGAGCTTATAATTATCATTTTCCCCTTGTTCCTTTTTCCTTCGACCTTTTCCATTATTCCTGGTTTCCTGGGTTCCTTATCCCATTATTTTGGGTTTTCATCCTTATTCCTTTGTCCTTGAACCTTTTGCCTTATTTTTTAACTTGAAACCCGTAACCTGTAACTTGTAACTTCTTTATTGTTCATCCTTTTTCCTTGTTCCTTTATCCTTGAACCTTGTTCCTTGTATCTAAAACTTGTAACCCGCAATCTGAAACATCCTTAAAATTTTTCAGGTTTCAGGTTCTGTAACGTGGTTTCTTTTAACATGCGACACGCAACTCGCAACCCGTAACCCTCTTCACTAACCACTAAACCCATGCCTCCTCAACTTGCACTCCTGATCACGATTATCTTAATTCTCTACCTCTTCTGGGTGGACCGAAAGAAGATTGAGGGTGTTTCAAGGGCCATTTGGATTCCTCTTATCTGGATGTTTTTTAGCGCATCTCGCTACGTCTCCCAGTGGCTGAATCTCGGAGCTCCCACAGACACTGTGGATATTTATCTTGAGGGCAATCCCGTTAACGCCGCCAGTTTTTTTATACTTATTGCAGCTGGCATTATCGTCTTACTGAGGCGAAGACTCAACTGGGTTGAAATATTTACCAAGAACCCCTGGATTTGCCTGTTTTTTCTTTTCGGGGCCATCAGCTTTTTCTGGTCCGATTACCCTTTTGTTTCCTTTAAAAGGTGGATTAAGACGCTGGGTAATGTGATTATGGTTTTGGTTATCTTGACCGAGGGGCGTCCCTACGAGGCGATTGGAGTCATCTTTAGGCGTCTTGCTTTTATCTGCCTTCCACTATCAGTGCTCTTCATAAAATATTACCCGGAACTGGGGAGAGACTATCATGCTACTGGTACCCAAATGTTTACTGGTGTTGCCCTCCAAAAGAATGGGCTTGGGCAGATTTGTTTGCTCTTCGGTATTTATTTCTCATGGCACATACTCCTCAGTAGATGGAAAAAATTTGATACGTTCGACGGCGCCAAATCCCGATTTTTAAATCGAGTTAAAAAGCGCCGCTCAGTATCAACCCTGAGCATACTCTGGACGCCTGTCCTGAGCGAAGTCGAAGGGTCAGACCGGAGAGTCGAATGGGTTGATTTGGAGCGATTGCACTACTCAATATACCTCATCATTCTGCCTATGATTATCTGGCTCTTCTACATGTCCAACAGCGCTACCTCTCTGGTCTGTATGGTTGTTGCAGTTTGTCTCTTCCTGGTCGGACGAATGCCATCAATGGCCCTGAAACCCCGCAGAATCCTTGCATTTGGTATTGTGTGCATTGCACTTTTCGGAGTATTAGAACTGTTTTTTGACGCAACAGCAACCGTGATCAACCTGCTCGGTCGGGATCCGACTTTGACCACGCGCGTCCCAAAGTGGGAGGTACTCCTGTCCATGGTTAGGGATCCCGTCTTCGGTTTTGGGTGGGAGAGTTTTTGGCTGGGCGAACGCCAGCAAATAATTTATGAAAAAATAGGTTTGAGAGGTAATGCACATAACGGCTACCTGGAGATGTACTTGAATCTCGGTTTTATAGGGATTTTTATACTGGTGGGCTGGATTCTGTCAGGGCTAATAAAGATCGCACGCCACCTTGTTATTGATTATCCGGCGGCAATGCTCAGACTTTGCTTCATAGTGGTCTTTGCCCTCTATAATTGGACCGAAGCCTCATTCCATGGGGTTAGTAATATGGGAATACTATTACTCCTGGGCAGCATGGATATACCGCAGAAACACAAGCTTGCACAAAATGATATCGGCAATAGGCACCAACAAATAAAGTGAGAATGATTATCTGCGTGCATTCGCAGGTTTCCTTTCCCCACAGGCTAAACAAGGAATGAAACAACTCGTCTCCATTCTTATTCCGGCTTTTAATTCAGAAAAGTGGATTGGTGATTGTATCGAATCCGCTCTTGCACAGACGTGGCCGTGGAAAGAGATCATCGTCGTTGATGATGGATCAAGAGATTCAACTCTCAAAGCTGCAAAATCTTATGCCTCAAAAAATGTGCAAGTAATAACTCAAGAAAACAGGGGGGCAAGCGCTGCACGTAACCACGCCTTATCGCTGGCCCAGGGTGATTACATCCAGTGGCTGGATGCCGACGATTTATTGGCGCCAGACAAGATTTCCAGACAGTTGGAAAGCGCAGAACCTGGCAAGGATTCCCGGGTTTTGCTTTCCGGGTCATGGGGACAATTCTACTATTTTCCCAAAAAGGCACAGTTCAAACCCATCTGCCTCTGGGAGGATCTGGAGCCGGGAGAATGGCTGTTCAGGAAGATAGACCAGAATTTGTGGATGGCGATTGAATCCTGGCTGGTGAGCCGTAAGCTGGTTGAAATGGCGGGGCCATGGGATGAAACGCTTTACCGGGATAACGACGGAGAATACTTCTCCAGGGTCCTTTTATCTTCAACTGGTACTCGCTTTATTCCAGAGGCCCGCTGTTTCTGCAGGATAGGGACCACGGGGATTAGTCATAACTTGACGCTCGACGATCGGAAATTGGAATCTTTGTCATTTTCACTTTGCTCTTATATCAAGAGACTGAGAACCCTGGAGGATAGCCCGAGAACACGGGATGCATGCCTCAAACTTCTTAACCGCTGGGCAATTTATTTTTACCCGGAAAGAGAAGACATCTTCTTTCGATTGCAGTCGATTGCGAAGGATCTTGGTGGGATTCTCGCACCACCAAGACTACGACCAAAATACAGACGGCTAAAATTGCTTTTTGGTTGGCGCATTGCCAAGAGACTGCAAAATGGCCTTCCATCTGTTCGATCACTTGTTGGAAGAGAATGGGAACGCGTTCTATTTCTGCTAAACTCTAATAAATAGAGAAGACTTTAAAAAATCAAACTAATGCTAATGCCCCATGGCCGGGGGGCGCTTCTCGAACTATGAAATTGGTTTATGTTTTCGGTCTTTTACGCTATGCGCCATACCCTACGCCTAAGCTATTTTCCACGTAATCCAAGTCAAATAGCCAACTTTTCAAAAATTAAACAAGACTCCACCCGATTGAATTTTAAAAATAGATGAGGGGATGAATTGTGGATAAAGCACTATTAATGGCAGAACACCGAGTATT
The DNA here is from genome assembly GCA_018333535.1 of Deltaproteobacteria bacterium. Classification (GTDB taxonomy): domain Bacteria; phylum Desulfobacterota; class BSN033; order BSN033; family UBA1163; genus RBG-16-49-23. Next base: position 90,072 of record JAGXTA010000003.1, read on the forward strand.
ATTCGGTGATAATAGATTTAGGTCCGCAGGCAAGGAATATTATGAATGGAAAATTTACAAGAATCCCTATATGGACGGAGAGATCTACTTAGAAATAAGGGACGGCAAGGTTGTAGGATCATCAACCGCGACGCCCAAGAGGATTGCTATCTTGAATGAAGTATTTTTAACAGCCGAATTAGGCGATAGTTTTACACTACCAGAATATCGCAGACAGGGGATAAACCTTAAGGCTTTGAAACATTGTGCTGAATATGCAATTTCAAGAGGAATCAATCTTATTTATGGAGGTCCGGCAACTCAGGCAAATTATAGGTTGCTTCTGAAAGTAGGCTTATTACCATGTTCTTATATTAAATATACTTTTTTGACTAAAAGTTTAAAACCAATACTTTTTGCGATGAAAACAGTTGCAAAAAGGTTTCTACGCCGGGATAGTAGTACAAATATGAGCTATTTGAAATATCTACTTAAGCCAAAACAAACACAGCCTAAATTCGTTTACCCATATGAAAATTATGATGAGAATGATTTTCATCTGGCGATAATTGATAAATTCAATGAACAAGTTGATGCCTTATGGGGTGAACCACGGTATTTATTTTTTATTTATCGTGATAGCAGTTATCTGAACTGGAGGTTTTTTACAAATCCGGATAAATATATTGTTTTGGCTGCTGTTAAAGGAGAAAAGTATTTGGGGTATATCGTAGTCAAAATGTCTAAGGATAATAGGACAGGTGTTATTTGCGATTTTATTACCATAGACGATAGGTCTGATGTTTTTTCGGCGTTGGTCAAAAAATCAGAAGAGATACTAAAACGAAATGGAGTTAATTTAGTTCAAATAGAATGCATCGTCGGTTCAGCATATTACAAAACGCTTAATGAATTAGGTTACTATGATCATGGACCGGGGAGTTATCAGCATCTTACAATCTATTCGAAAACTGAATTAGGCAAGCGGGTTCTTGAGAATGGAGGAAGTTGGCATTTTACATTGGGAGATTCTGACGAGGTGTGAGTCAGGTAGAAATCCTGTTGATGAAAAGCAATTCCATCCTTAAAGTCTTCTATTTTATAACAAGTATCTTCTTAGCAAATATTGTTAGAAAGCCTGTTATTCTATGCTTACATAGAGTTAAAGCCCCATCAAAGTCGTTGCTTGACCGAAGAGTTGGTTTTACCAGCCCAAATAACTTTAAAAAAGTCATACGGTTTATGAAAATCATGGGGTATGAATTTGTTCCATTAGATGAACTTGTAAATATGATTGAAATTGGAAAATATAAAAAAGTGGCGGTAATCACATTTGACGATGGCTTCAAAGATTTATACCAGAATGCTTACCCAATATTGAAGGAATTTAATATTCCATTTACATTGTTTTTAATTACATCATTGATAGATTCAAAAGAACTATTATGGTTACATAAATTGTATATATCCCTGGATAAACTGCATTTAAAAGAAAGTGAATCAATACTTAAAAGTTATAGTGACTATGCCAGTAATATCGAAGATATGTCTGTATTTATCGGGAAGGTTATTCATTCGAAAGATAAAAAGAATATCATAGAGTTGATGGCGGCGATGTCAATTGCTGCAAAAATAGATGAGGGAGAAGAAAAAAGGTTGGCAAGAGATCTGTATTTATCAAGTAAAGAAATAGAAGAAATGAAAAGCAATGGATTAACAGTCGAAACGCATGGCCATGAGCACTGGCCTTTAACGAACTTAAATGAGGAAGAAACAGAAGATGAGATCGTATCTTCCATTAGATTTATTAAGGAAGAACTTGGTGGCTTACCCAAATACTTTTCCCTCCCTTACGGCACAACAAATAAGTATGTAATAGATATAGTAAAAACATCAGGATTAAAAGGCATAGCTACCATAAAGAGCCAAATAATAACAGAATCCTCTGTGGATCTATATAACCTGCCAAGAATTTGTGTTTATGACGACATCAAAGAAATTTATAAGATTATTAACAAATATTATGTCAAATATATTTATGAAAAGCTACAACAATAAAATAATGAAAACCTAATATGAACAGAATTGATAATATCATAATTTAGAAAGGGATAAATAATTAAAGAAAAAGATTACCAACAATTATTAGACACAAAACATCTCGAAGGTGACCTAAAAGGCAAATCGATTCGTGGTGGAGCAAGCACGATTCTAGCTCAGGTCCTTTCCCTTATTTTGCGTACTGGGTCGACGATTATACTCGCACGTCTATTAATTCCTGAGCAATTCGGGTTAGTCGGCATGGTTACTGCGTTAACAGGTTTTTCTGAAACGTTCAAAGACCTGGGTCTTTCTGATGCGACAGTACAGCAAAAAAACATTACCCATGAACAGGTTAGCACACTTTTTTGGATTAATACAAGTTTAGGCGTGATGATCACACTCTTTGTAGTCGCTGTTTCTCCTGCTATTGCTTGGTTCTACAGTGAACCGCGGTTGCTTGAGGTCTCCTTGGTTCTATCATTAAGTTACTTATTTAGTGGATTGACCGTTCAGCATCAAGCCATCCTTCGACGCCAAATGCGGTTTGTTCAAATTGGAAGCGTGCATGTCCTTTCTTCGGCCATAGGTGTTGCTCTGGGTATTACGATGGCAATACGAGACTGTGGATATTGGGCTTTAGTTGGGATGAATCTCTCCACAACCATCTTTACTGCCGTTGGAACATGGACTATTTGCCGTTGGCGACCAGGTTATCACATGAGCCTTGCTAAAATCGGCTCGATGCTGCGCTTTGGAAGGGACATTACTGGATTCAACATAATTAATTATTTTTCTCGTAACCTCGACAATATTCTGATTGGGAGATATTGCGGTGCGGGTTCATTAGGACTTTATGATAGGGCCTACAAATTAATGATGTTGCCTATACAACAGGTTCGAGTTCCTTTAGCCAGCGTTGGCATGCCAGCATTAAGTACTCTTCAAAATGATCCGGGAAAATTTCGTCTTTATTACAAGAAATTTCTCTCCATTCTATCTTTCTTCTATATGCCCCTTGTTGTCTATCTGATTATTTATTCTGATGTCATAATATTGTTACTCCTTGGAAAAGATTGGATTGATGCAGCCTACATTTTTAAGATATTGGGTATAACAGCTTTCATTCAACCAGTATCAACTACTCGTGGGCTTGTAATGGTTTCCTGCGGAAAAACAAAAAAATATCTGATAAGCGGGATAGCAAATGCTTTAGGCATGATCTTGACGTTTAGCATAGGAATTCATTGGGGTGTGACTGGTATTGCCATAGGATATGCTATTGCTAACTATTCAATGCTACTCCCTTTATTATATTATTCTTTTAATGAAACTCCTATTTCTATTTCACTATTTTTTAAAGCTATTGCTTTACCTGCATTTTGTAGCATGATGATGGGGCTGATATTAATTATAATGGCCAATAAAATCCAATATGAAAACGCACTATCGGAACTGGTCGTCTCACTATTAGCAGCCATCATTATTTATTGCACAATATTTTTATTATTTCCAAGAGGAAGGGAAAGGCTCATAGAATATTGTCGGTACCCATTAATGGTTTTTAAAAGGTATTGATAGAAGTGCCGACTGTGGTAGTCCTAACTCGATGAGTATTTCGATAAAAAAATAATATTTATTTCGGAAATGAATGATTTGGACTAAGAGATTAAGATTAGATGATTGCAAAGTTACTTAAAGTTGCATGGAAATGTTTAAGAAATCCTCTACAGGTTAGGAAGAGGATAATTCGAAAAATGCCTAATATCATACATATAGGTAACCGAACTATTGTTAGTAAGGTAAGAGTCCGAGGAAGAAAATGCATTAAGAAAACCTTTGAGAATACAGAAGTAGGCCTTGCATGTTTTAAACAAGAGATACTCGCAGATGAACTATTTCGTGACAAACCTTGGAAACCACCTATAATGAAAAGAGGGAACCCATGGTTTATAATGCCATATTTCCAAGATAAAAACAGACTCGATAAAATACTAATGGATATGGATGAAAAAAACCGAGAAGAATTGGCAACGCAAGCGATAAAAATCCTTTTTGATATCTTTATGGCAGGATATGCGCATAAGGATTTCCATGAAAATAATATTTTTTTAATAGATCAAAAACTAAAGGTTGTAGACTTTGAATTTATGGAGCCTTATCCTGAAGGTAAACGACCACCCTTTCCTCTTTCATATGACATTACGGGGGAAGGATTAGAAAGTCCCCAACTTACAAATCATATGTGCTATAAATGGAATGTCCAACCAGGTAAAGGATTACAGAATGTTCTGAAGGTAACAGCAGAAAGCGCTCTTGAAGCGTTCAGTAAAGACTTAAAATATAAACTTCAACAAGCATGTTCAACTTTTGTTACTGGAAATAAGAGACATGTTTGTAAGGCAGGAAGAATCTACTCCTCATTTACGTTGCCTTATATATATGTAAAACCGGAAGAAGCACAACGGAATTCTGAAATAAGATTAAATAAATTTGGAATTGGCAAGGAAATAATTCAAGGTAAGACAGTGTTGGATATTGGAAGTAATATCGGTGGTATGATTTTCTCAATTCAGAAATATGGCCCAAAAGCATGTCTTGGCATTGATATTGATGCGGATAAGACAATAATCGCTAAAGAGATAGCTGCTTTTAATGGTTTAAATAATTTCAAATTCATTCAGGCTGATATAGACTTCATTGATGTTAATTCCATCAATGGCCCTTTCGATGTAGTGTTTTGTTTGGCTATAGAGGCGCATGTAAAAAATCCCAAAAAACTCTTTAAGTTACTTTCTCAAATAACATCAGGTCTATTATATTTCGAAGGAAATGCTTCTACAGATCAAGAATATCTGAAAAGATCTTTATTTGATGAAGGTTTCCATGATGTCAGTTATATTGGCATTTCGAATGATGATTGTATTCCTGAAAACAATTGTCGCCCGCTATTCATTGCAAGAAAAACCCCCTGAAATAATAGAGTTGAATTGGTAGCTATAATTATTAGAGATTCTTCCGGGTTTTTAATGGGTACCCGGGTAAAGGTCTAAGCCTCCACAATGGAAGTAAATGGCTGTCTTAAGATGATCCCGATTCCTAAATCCATAGGCCATCTTGATGATGGTCTGGATCTTGGAATTAACCCCCTCACAGACAGCATTGGTTACTCGATGCCTAAAGTACGTAAGCACATTTTGAAGGTGACGATGGAACGTTCGAGCTGCCTTGATGACGGGCTCCAGTCTCGAATGGGTTGCCCAAAAATACCACCGCTTGAAATGAGCAGAAGCCCATCCTTTCCGGGTATAATGCCAGAGATCCCG
>JAGXTA010000004.1 GCA_018333535.1 Deltaproteobacteria bacterium
CTAACCATCAGCAGACCTCTTCGCCGAGGTAAGCCTTAATGACCTCCTCGTTTGCCCTCACCTCTTCGGGTGGGCCTTCCGCAATCTTCATCCCTTCGTCCAGCACAATGATTCGGCGGGAGAGAGACATCACAAATGGCATGTTATGTTCCACGATGAACAGGGTCAAGCCCCTTTCGACAAGAAGATGGATCAACCGGGCAAGCCCCTCCACCTCGTGGGCCGCCAATCCCCCTGCTGGTTCATCGAGCATGAGCAGTTTGGGCTTCATTCCGAGGGCTCGTGCTATTCCGACCAGTTTCCGTTCTCCAAGGGGCAGGCGGTAGATGGGGTCATGGGCTCTACCCTCCAAACCAACCATGGCGAGACTCTCCATGGCCTCCTCCTTGATCCTCTTTTCTTCTTTGAGTGCCGATAGCAGAGAAAAACCACAGGCAAGCATTCCTGAGCGGCTCCTGGTGTGACAGCCTACCATAACATTTTCCAACACAGAGAGGCTGCCGAAAAGTTCCAGCAGCTGAAAGGTCCTGCCGATCCCCTTGGCTGCTATAACATGTCCCGGCAGTCCGGTGATATCCTCCCCCTGGAAATGGACCTCCCCTGCATCGGGCACATGGGTACCAGAAACGACATTAACGAACGTGGACTTCCCGGCGCCGTTCGGGCCGATCATTGAAATAATGCTTCCTTGAGGGATGCTGAAAGTGACCCCGCTCATGGCCCTTATTCCGCCGAAGTGCTTGCTCAGCCCGCGCACATCGAGAAGAACATCATCCGCTGGTTTTCCCAAAGGTTCTCCTCCCTAAATCCAAAAGCCGATCCATCCAACCGGACAGGCCGCCCGGCATAAAGATCAGGATAACGATGATAAGAACGCCAAAGAAAAGCGCATCGACCTGGGCGCCCATCCTGGGCAGGACCTTACCGAGATACATATGGATCAGCTCTTTGACCCACATCACGACGAAGCCTCCGAGCAAGGGTCCGTAGAGCGTCTTACCCCCACCGATGATGACCATGGTCATCAGTTGAACCTGGAGGGGGAAACCAAAAATACCGGGCTCTGCGAAACGGAGGTAGCAGGTATAGACGCTGCCGGTCAGGCTGGCCATCATAGCTGTCAGTATGAAAACTTTCAGCTTGAACCGCGGCACATTGATGCCCATGCTTTTTGCCGCTACCTCGCTGTCACTGAATGACTTAATGGCACGGCCCATACGGGAACCCATCAGATTATACAGAAACCAGAGGCAAGCGAGACAGAGAGCCCAGGACAGGTAGTAATAGTGCACATCCGTTTCAAGAATGAAACCACCGATAGAAAAAGGTGGAATTCCCATCAGACCTTCGTGGCCGCCGGTGAGGGGCCCGAGTTGCCCCAGGCTGATCTGCACGATGAGTAAAAGCCCGAAGGTAGCACAGGCAAGGTAATAGCCCTTAAGCCTCAGGAGCGGAGCGCCAATGACATAGGATACGAACCCAACGAAAACGGCGCCAATGATGCTTCCCAGCCACGGAGGCGCTATGCCCCGGAGAGCCAGTATCCCTGACACATAACCTCCGAGCCCGAACCAGACGGGATGGGCCAGGGAAAACATGCCCGCCTGCCCGAGGAGCAGACCCATACTCACGGCAAGCCCGCCAAAGATTGCAATAAAACACATCACTCCGACGACGTAAGAGCCTGCAACAAGCGGAATCGCGGTGATGAACGCGATGGAAACGAGCCAGAGGAGCTTCGATTGAGGCACGCCGTTCATGGGGATCCCCTCCCCGTTCTCGAAGCGAAGTTCATCGTCCGGACGATCAGAAATAGGATCATAATCAGAAGTGCGAAAACGTCCTTCAGCCCTGCCGAGATGAAGCCGGCGCCGAACCCCTCAATGAGCCCCAGTGCCAGGGCCGCAACCATAGTTCCGGTCATCGTCCATCCCCCGACAATGGCGGCCACAAGACCCTTGAGTCCAGTAAGCATGCCTACTTCATAGCCGGTAAACGTGATCGGGGTAATCACAATTCCTGTGATCGCCCCCAGGCCCCCGGCGAGACCAAAACAAAAAAGCCTGAATCGACCGATATCGATCCCCATGAGGCTAGCTCCGGTCAGGTTGACAGCCGAAGCCCTGAGAGCCTTTCCAAATAGGGTCCGGTTCAAGAAGAGCGAAAGCCCTATGGTGACGATGACCAGGAGTCCGAAGACGCAGAGAACCTGCGAGGTAATCGTTGCCCCGAACAGATGGATTATCTCTGTGTCAAAGAAAGACTCGATGCGCCTGGTTTCGGATCCCCAGGCAAGGAGGACTAAACCCTTAATGACCGAGGCGCCGGCTATGGTAATCATCATGTACGTCACCTCGTTTGGATACCTTACCGGGCGGACGGCGATCCGCTCGAGGATCATAGAAATGAGGATCGTACAAGCCACAGCGAAGAGAACGGAAGGGACAAGGCTAAAACCCGCGGTGCGGAAAACCCACGTAAGCATGCCGCCTAGCATCACAAACTCGCCTGTCGTGAAATTGAGGACCTTGGTGATGAGGTAGACGAGGCTCCAGCATATTCCGATTACCGCATAGATACTTCCGCCTGTCATTCCTGAAATGGCATATTGAATAATTTGTGATAGAAGTGTCATTTTTAAACGGTTAATTACATCTTTACTGGGCTACTGGAATGTTGTCAAATCTAATGGCATAATAATGAGAAACAATTATTTTAGGAATATATAATATTATATATATAACTTTGTCAAGAAAAAAATATAGGTGTGGGAAAATTAAATAAATACCAATAATATCAATATGTTTATAATAAAAATTTAAGATTTATAAATTTGTTTATGTGTATATTAAGCAGTTAATTAGAGCCTTGACATCGATTAGGTTAATCGGTTATCTATAGCAATGTTAGGTTACCAATGTAGACGAATATAATACTCTGAGATTATTATGGGTAATCAGACGACTATAGACCGACAAGCATTTGAACCGGCATATGCTCAGCTTGTCAATATTCTCAAGGAACAGATCGCAAGGGGTATCTATCTCCCTGGCGACCGTCTTCCATCTGAATCAGAACTTTGCAAACATTATCATGTCAGCCCCATGACGGTTCGCCGTTCCATAAATGCTTTGTTGGATCAGGGGATTGTCAGCACAACTCAGGGAAGCGGGACCTATGTAAAAGCCCCAGATTTGAGCGGAGTAACATTCAGCCTGGAAGAATTTCACAACATATTTAAGGATAAGGAACGTACCAAGGTAAAAATTCTGGAAGTGCTCATCATTAAGACCGATGCAACAACAGCAAATAGGTTAGCCATAGATTTGGGAGAGAGAACTATCCTCATCAGGCGTGTGTTAATTCGGGATGGTGATCCCATTATTTATCACAAAGAGCAACTAATATACGACCCCGTCCGTCCGATTGTCGAGGCAGAACTGGAGGTCACCTCTCTCCATGGGCTGTTTGTCGGAACAGGAGAAACAAAATTCAAGAGGGGGGATATAGCAATCGAAGCAGCAGTTCTCACGAAGGAAGAAGCGGATGCACTCAACACCATGCAAATGCAGCCTGCATTCCGCCTGGAACATATCTTTTACGATTTCGAGGACAAACCCGTCAGTTGGGGGCGGTTCATATGCCGTGGGGATCGCCTTAGATTTACTACCACAGTAGGCGTCAGCCACAGAACATAGTTTCGATTTCCAAGGGGTTACGCTTATATGCTCGTGACAGACAACCAAACGGAATTAAGCGCCTTGATGGCTGAACTTCAAGAGGAGGCCGTATTGAACCTGGTCCGGCAATGCCTCGCCGATGGTGTTGACCCTTTGGTTATCATCGATCTCTGCCATAAAGGCATGATCCAGGTGGGAGAGTACTACGAACAGGGACATTACTTTATATCGGGGTTAATCATGGCTGGCGAGATCATGCACCAGGTTGGTCAACTGGTATTTCCCCTTCTCGCAAGCAGGATCACAAATGGTGATTCCGGCACGATTGTCCTGGGTACGGTTGAAGGAGATATCCACTTTGTCGGTAAGGATATCTTCAAATTTCTTGTCCGTGTACACGGGTTTACCGTGCATGATCTTGGGGTAGATGTTCCGCCGAGTCAATTCCTTGCAGCGATTCATGAATTCAAGCCCAACATTGTTGGGCTTTCCTGCCTGATCAGCACGGTGTTCAAGTCCTTGCGAGAAACAGTAGCATTCTTGAAAAAAAATATCCCTCAGTATATGTCACCTCCTGCATATGTGATCGGCGGTCGGGTTGACGAGATCGTATGCAAGGACGTAGGAGCGGATTACTGGACAAACGATGGCATGAAGGGGGTTCGTTTATGCCAAAAGATTATGGGCAAGAGCTGAATTAGGAATTAATCCCTGAACAATTCGTCTGCGATTCGATAGAGTTCTTCTATTTTTTCAAAAAATTCTCCAGAAAATAGGCCACTGGATGAGCAAAGGATAAAACCACCCTGTGAGACAAGGGATTTAAGTAGCCTTTCAAACTCCTTCATGCCGGACAATGATATTTGCCCCGCCTCTAAAATCTCTGCATCGATTCCAGCCATCAGGGTAAGATTTGACCCATATTTTTCCTTTAAGCCAATCAGATCATTTGTCCGATGCTGAATGGCTGCTAAACCGTCAAATCCAAACGAAAGCAGTTGGGGGACCAACCCTTTAATATTTCCGCAGGAATGAAACAAAGCGTAAGAACGCCCTCTATGAATTTTAGAAACAGCCTGGATATAAAAAGAGGAAAAGAGGTCCTGGATCTCGCGTGGGTCAACAAATGTAGAGCTCTCTCCGGCCAAATCATCCGCTATAATAACAGAATCAACCGACAGCTCAAGGCACCGCGTTATCAGAATATCAACTTCTGCCCGCTCTTTCTCATATTCTTTTGCAACTTCATACCGTTCCCGTTTCCATCTGGTGAGGATTTTCATCAATCCATTTTTTTCTGCAAGCCTCTGAAAGGGGCCATCAATGATCGCTGTTAAAAAGAGGTCACTTATCCTTGAGGCCTCTTCAATCTCTTTTAAACTGAAGTGCCTGTAGCCAAGGGCTTTATTCGTAGATATGTCATGTGATAGGGGAAGACAAAGGAAATCCTGGCCTAAACGCTTGACAAGCTCTATGTGGCCTTCCAGGTTATCTTCAAGGTTGGCCTTTTTGAAAAGGTCTGTTCCCAGCCATATCTCCCCCCTCGGAATACGACCTGTAAACCGGTGCTCAAAGGCCCTTTTGACGGTATCGATTGAATGATCCATATCCTGTTATTACGGCTTGGGGTGGCGTGTGGTCAGTCTTTGACTTTGGACAATTTGCTGAAAAATTTTCCAATTCTTTCTATAAATGTCTGACCACTCTTGATTACTTATTCGGCGGCATTCCCATTTTTTCCTGCCCCTCAGAAAATTAGCAAAATAGAAAACAATGTCCCCGATTTTCGATTTTGTCCCTCAGAATTGGAGGTTGATGGTGATGCTTTTTCGCTGGGTGAAGCTTTCGAGCATTCCTTCGAGGGAGTATTCCCGGCCAAAACCGCTCTGCTTGAATCCGCCATAGGATTGACCGGGAACAATGCCTACCCCCTGGTTGACCTGAACCCATCCCGATTCGATGCGATGGGCTGTGCGAAGAGCCTTTCCGATGTCGTGCGTCCAGATAAAGGCGGCCAGGCCGTAATGGCTCTCATTGGCCATCCGGATAGCCTCTTCCTCCTCTTTCCACGGAATGGCAACCAGCACCGGCCCGAAGATCTCCTCCCGTGCGATGCGCCAATCATGATCCACATTGCTAAAGACCGTGGGCTCCATGAAATAACCCTGGCTGAGCGGCCCTTCTTTCGGCGGAAGGCCTCCTGTCAGAAGGCGTGCCCCTTTCTGCTGGATTCCATCTCCAACATAGGAACAGACCTTCTCGAACTGAGTCCGGTTGATCAGAGCTCCCATATCTGTTGATTCATCGAGAGGATCGCCGATCTTAAGATGCTTCAGCTTTTTAACGAGCTTTTCCAGGAAGGAGTCATAGATTGATTCATGAAGAAAGAGGCGCGAACCAGCGGTGCAGGATTGGCCCTGCCTTGTAAATCGCATGGCTAAAAAGACCCCATCCACCACCTGAAGTTCATCTGCGTCTGGAAAAACGATCTGCGGACTTTTACCTCCCAGTTCAAGGGTAACCGGCACGATGCGCTCGGCGGCTGCTTCCATGATCGTCTTGCCAATCTCATGGGAGCCGGTAAAGGAGAGCTTTCTCACAAAAGGATGTCTTGCCAGAGGAATGCCGCACTCCGATCCGGTTCCGGTGACTACATTGAGCGTTCCCGGAGGCAGAATTTCAGAACAGATCTCTGCCACCATTAGAACAGCAAGGGGCGCCTCCGAAGAGGGTTTAAGAACCAGAGTGTTGCCCGCAGTGATCGCCATGGCAATCTTGAGCGCGGCAAGACCTGCCGGTGAATTCCATGGGACAATTCCTCCCACGACACCGATGGGTTCCCTTCGCGAATAACTTAGATGATTCTCTCCGAGAGGTATGGTCTCTCCTTTGATCTCGCTTGCGACCCCGCCGAAGTAACGAAAGATGTCCGCAGTGAGCATAGCCTCAGGCCGGGACTGCGTGCGGATGGCATTTCCTGTTTCAAGGGCAGTGATGCGAGCAATCTCATTGGCCTTCGCTTCAATCGCCTCGCTGATCCTGATCATCAACCTGCCCCGCTCACGAGGACTGACCCGCTTCCAATCTTCAAACGCCCTGGCAGCCGCTTTAACCGCACGATCCACATCGACGGCTTTTGCACGGGGAACTTCTCCGACGATCGAATCTCTCCGGCTCGGGTTTTCAACCGGGATGAATTCACCGTCCGAACCCTCAACCCACTGCCCATTGATCAGCATGAGCTTGCGACCCACATCCATTTCACTCACCCTCCTACCATTTTAGTTCTTCAAAGTTTCAACTAAATTCCGTCCGCCCTGAGCCTGTCGAAGGGCAAATTAAAGCCGATCACCCTTCGAGAACCTCAGGGTGATCGGCATCGTAATACCTTCACTAAATATGAAAGAGCCTTTCATCTTTGTTCTTTGTAAAATCATCCGATCGTATGATTGGCAAGCTTTTCGAGAATCGTAACGATCGAGGAATGGTCCAGTTCGCTTCCTCCCTGGGCGGCAAGGGCATTGAAGAGCTCCTGCGCTGTGGCTGTATTGGGCAGGCTCAATCCCATGCTCCGTGCGGACTGAAGGGCGATGCTTAAATCCTTCTGATGAAGCCGGACACGAAACCCCGGATTGAAGGTTCGCTTGATCATCCTCTCTCCATGAATCTCCAGGATACGGCTCTGGGCAAACCCGCCGAGAAGCGCAGCCCGTACCTTCATCGGGTCAGCGCCTGCCTTGGAGGCAAAGAGAAGAGCCTCAGCCACTGCCTCAAGGGTCAGCGCCACAACGATCTGGTTAGCCACCTTGCAGGTCTGACCATCCCCATTGCCGCCGATATGAACGATGTTCTTCCCCATCAACTCAAAGAAAGGCTTGACCTGGTTGAACACCTCCTCTTTTCCTCCCACCATGATCGAGAGGGTGGCGTTCTCAGCTCCGACCTGGCCTCCTGAAACCGGCGCGTCGAGCATCTCCACGCCCATCGAGACCAGCCTCTTTGCAAATTCCTTTGTCGCAAGTGGCGAGATTGAGCTCATATCCACAACGATGGAGCCTGGCTTCAAGCCTTCTGCCACACCCTCCGCGCCGAAGAGCACCGCCTCCACATCGGGCGTGTCAGGAACGATGATGAAGATGATCTTTGATTTCTGCGCCACCTCTTTGGCGCAGGAGCATCTCCCCGCACCCAGACTGCATAAATGCTTCACGGATTCCTCGACCAGATCGCACACATGAACGGTGTGGCCTGCCTTAACCAGATGACCTGCCATGGGTTTGCCCATGATCCCCAGACCGATAAAGCCAATCTCTGCCATATTTTTTCTCCTTCCCTCAATGTAATGACATGCGAAAAAGAAGCAAGCCTAAAGGCTTGCCCTACGGAATCTTAATGATCGCTACTTAAGATAAGGTTCAATCCACTTCAGTCCGTCTTCTGTCTTTCCTGCCGGGATGTATTCGCACCCGATCCATCCATCATAACCCGCCTCATCGATGAAGCGGAAGAGATTGACGAAGTTGAGCTCTCCTGTTCCCGGCTCGTGGCGTCCAGGAACATCGGCTAACTGAATATGCCTGATCCTCGCAAGGTTGCTTAAAATCGTCTTCGTCAAATTTCCTTCCATGATCTGCATATGGTAAATGTCGTATTGAAGAAAGAGATTGGGATGGTTCACTTCCTCCATTAATTGAAAAGCATCCCTTGTTCGCACCAGATAGAATCCAGGCATATCCTGATCGTTGAGGGGCTCGATGAGGAATCGGATTCCCTCTTTTTCAAGGGCGTTGGCGGCAAACCGGAGATTATCGACCAGGGTCCGGCGAACCTTCTCCAAAGGGATTCCCTGGGGTGTCTTTCCTACCAGGCAGTTGAGTCGGGGACATCCCAGGGTTTTGGCATATTCAATGGCCGTTCCCACGCCATCCCGGAATTCTCCTTCTCTTCCCGGCAAGCATGCGATGCCTCGCTCCCCTGCCTGCCAGTTGCCTGCAGGAAGGTTGTGCAATACCTGGACAAAGCCATACCTGTTCAGGCGCTCTGCCAATTGCTTCTTGTCCCATCCGTATGGGAAAAGATATTCGACCCCCTTAAACCCCGCCTTGGCCGCTCGCTCAAAACGATCTAAAAATTCGACCTCATTGAACAGCATGGTGAGATTGGCACTGAATTTCGGCATGGTCGCCCTCCACACGATTCCTTAAACTTTAAAATCGTTTATCAACTTATCGGTTTGAAATAAACTTTTAAAATCCCTCCCCACCTCCCTTTTCCAAAGGGAGGAGAAGCATATCCCCCTTTTGATAAAGGGGGATTAGATAACCTTTTTCAAAGAGCTAAAATGCTCAGGGCCTTGAGTTTATCAAAAGGCCGTTACCGTTGAACGAAACCCTTCTTTTTAAAACAAATATCAACTCGCTTTCTTGGTGGCGATATTTTTAAAGATTTCCCAGCTTTTCAGAAGCTCAAGGGCCCGTTCGAGCTGGTTATCAACCGGCTTTTTCTCCTTCACCTCCACCTTTGGCTTCTCCTTCTCTTTGACATCGTTCAGGTGGCGTTCCAGATCCTTCTCCGTGGGTTGTTTCGGAGTAACTGTTTTCTCCTCTTCGGGAGGGGAAGGTTTCACGATGATGTCAGGCGCAATCCCTTTGGCCTGGATGGAGCGACCGCTGGGCGTGTAATACCGTGCCGTGGTCAGCCGTAGTCCTGAGCCGTCTTTCATGGAAAAGATCGTCTGGACCGAACCTTTTCCAAAGGTCTGGGTGCCGAGGATAATCCCGCGACCGTGGTCCTGAATGGCCCCGGCCACGATCTCCGCGCCGCTCGCGCTCCCTCCATTGACCAGGACAACAAGAGGATAACGGCTGAAGTTATCCTCCTGCGAATGGGCGTTAAATTTCGTCTTATGTTCTTCTCTTCTCCCCTCAATGGAGACGATGACGCCCGATTCAATAAACCGATCCGACACCTTCACCGCCTGATCCAGAAGGCCTCCGGGGTTGTTTCGCAGATCGAGGATCAAACCCTTCAGCCCTCCTTTGGTCTCCTCCTCCAGGGCCTTGACCGCTTTCTGAAATTCGCTATCGGTCTTTTCCTGGAACTGAGAAAGTCGGACATAGCCGTACTGTTTTTCCAGCACCTCGTACCGAACGCTTCGAACCGGAATCACATCGCGGATCAGTGTGAATTCCCGGGGTTTCGGAAATCCCTCCCTCATAATAGTGAGGGTCACCTTCGAACCTTTTGGGCCTCTCATGCGTTTGACAGCCTCCATCAGGGTCAGGGGCTTTGTCAGCTCCCCGTCGATCTTGACGATTTGATCCCTTGCCTGAATGCCTGCCTTAAAAGCCGGCGTGCCCTCGATGGGAGAAACCACTGTGAGCACACCTTCTTTCGTGGTGATCTCAATCCCCAATCCTTCGAACCGACCCTTGGTCTCTTCTTGCATCTCCTTATACATATTGGGCGGCATGAAGGCCGAGTGGGGATCTAAGGTTTCCAGCATCCCCTTGATTGCTCCGTAGATCACATCCTTCGGTTTCGTCTCCTCCACATACTCCTTTTGAAGCAGACCCAGGACATCGGTAAACACTTTCAGGTCTTCATAGATGGGGTTGGAGAGAGCAGAGGCCTTATGGAACCGACCCAGTCCCACAGTCACGCCCAGAATAAAGACCAGAAAGACCACCGAGATGATTTTTAAGATTCTCATCCCTTTTCCTTGTGCCATATCATCCTCCTTGTTTATCATTTCCTCCTCGACTCATTTCCTTCCGGAAGTAAGGCCAATTTATCCGGTTGTGAAATCCAATCCATGGGGTCCTGTGGTTTTCCCTGATGACGGATTTCGAAGTAAAGAGAGGGACCCTTCAGCGATCCGGCGCTGCCCACCAGACCGATCGCCTCACCCTGGGCCACCTCTTCTCCTGCCTTCTTCAACAACTCGGAACAGTACCCCGAGACCGTAAAGACGTGATCTCCGTGATCGATGATCACGATATTCCCGAACCCCTTGAACCAATCAGCATAGAGGACTTTCCCGGGAAGCACAGCCCGAATCTCCGTTCCCATCGCCGCCTGAATCTCGATTCCGTTCTGCCCCCTCTCCTTGAAAAGGCTGATCACCTTTCCATTAACCGGGGGGGTTAGCCTCCCCTTGAAATTTTCAGGTTTTGCCTTCCCATAGGAGAGAAGGCTCTTCTCCCGCTCTAATTTCCGAACAAGCGTCTGGAGGTTTTTCGCCCTCTCCTCCAGTTCCTTGATCAGTTTTTGATAGACCACCTTTTGGTTCTGGATCGATCTGAGAAGGGCTTGCTTCTCCTTCCTGATGCCCTGAATCTCGGCTTTCTTCTTCTCCACCTCCGAGATATCTCTTTCCCACTGGCGCTGATCCCGCGTCAACTCATCCTGGTATCGCTCCTTCAGTGCCACCTGATACTGGTAGGTTTCAACCAGACGGGCATCCGAGTGAAGGATGACCCTGAAATATTTATCGATCTTTAATAGATCAGGAAAGGACTGCGAGGTCAGGAGGATCGTCTCCGGAGGCGTTCTTCCCATTTTATAGAGAGCTGTCAATCTCGAAAAGAGCTCTTCCCTGGTCCGCTCCAATCCAATGTTGAGCATGGCAATCTGGCCCCTGGTCTGTCTGAGCCTCTCCCTGATTTGAGCCAGCTGGCCTTCCATCTGTTTTAACTCCTTCGTCTTCTTATAAAGTTCGGTCTCAAGGGAATTGAGGTTTCCGAGGATGGAAGACTCTTTCCCCCGTATCTCCTTCTCTCTCTTCCTGGTCACGGAGATCTCTTTTTTAACATCGCCGAGGTCCTTCTTCTTCTGAGTGATATCCTTCTCAATCTGATCTTTTCGACTCGCCTGAAGGTCGGAAACGACAAGAGTGAGGATCCATACCGCGACGCCCCCTATGATCAAAACCCTCCTTCCCCTTTTCATCATCCGCTCACCTGCCGTATCTCAAAAACCTCATCGAAGCGACAAAACTGCCGAAGAGACCGAGGACCATTCCTCCTGATAAGATCCATGCAATCGTCTCCCAGGGCAGAAAAAGAATGGGTATGCCCGCCATCCATCCCTTCATCAGGGGAGTAATCGTGATGAGGACGGCCTTATATAATAAGAAGAGGAGCCCCGTTGCCATTCCTGCTCCTAACAGTCCCTGAATCAGGCCTTCCATATAAAACGGGACCTGGATGAAGGCCGGGTTGGCCCCCATCATCTGCATCGCCTCAATCTCCTCCCTGCGTGAAGAGATGGTGAGCTGGAGCGTATTGGAGACGATGAAGATGATCGCAGCAAGCAACAGCCCTCCCAAAATCAACTGGGTGAGCCGGACCAGATGGACCAGCACGGAGAAGGTCTCGATCCATTCCTGGCCATACTGAATCTCTTCAATCTGCGGAACTCCTTTCAGATGGGCCACCACTTCATCGATCTTCGTCTGTCCCCAGTAGTCTTTCTTCAATCGAATTTCGATTGAAGAGGGTAGGATCGCCGGCTGAATGCCTTCAAGGAGATTCTTCTGCCGGCCCAGCCTTGACTCCATAAAAGCCATGGCGTCAAAAGGGGATAGATAATTGACGGTCTCCACTCCCTCGAGTTGCCGGATCTGTTTCAAAAGGCTTTCCACCTCGCCCAAGGAAGTCCCTTTCTTCAGATAGACGATCACCTCGAATTTCTCTTCCCAGACCTTCAGAAGGGAGGTCAGATTAAAGGCGATCAGCGAGAAGGATGAAAAGATGAGAAGCGAGATGCCGGTGATGGCAATGGTGGTCATATTGGGGAAAAGATTTCCCTTCATGTTTCGGAGGGCCCTTCTCATCGCATAGCTTAAAAAAGAGAGCATCCCTCGGATCTCACCCCTTCATTGTTTTCCTCATCCCCTCTCTTCCCTTCTATGAGCGGAATCACTCGATAGGGATGGCGTTGAATCAAATTGGCATCCTGAGTGGCAAAGACGATGGTCGTCCCTTTCTGATGAAGTTCGGAAAAGATCTCCATTACCCTTCCGGTCATCTCGTCATCCAGAATGGAGGTGGGTTCATCAGCCAGGATCAGGGCAGGGTCTTTGACCAGGGCCCGGCCAATGGCCACTCGCTGTTGCTCTCCTGCGGAAAGGGAATGAATCGAATCTCTCTCTCTCTTCTCAAGGCCCATCTGCCTTAGCGTCTCAGAAACTCTTTCACGGACTTCTTTCGACGGATGACCTGTCACCTCAAGGGCAAAGGCAATATTCTCTTTTACATTTCGATCCTTCAGGAGTCTAAAATCCGGAGAAATGATTCCCATCGTCTTTCTCAACTGATAAACCTTCTTAAAACCGGGCTGGGTGAGACGGATTCCGTTGACAATCACCTCGCCGCTGCTCGGTTTTTCAGCCCCGAAAAGGATGCGAAGAAGGCTGCTCTTGCCCGATCCGCTCGGACCTGTAATGAAGACAAACTCCCCTGCCGGAACCTCGAGATAAAAATCCGAAAGGGCGGTAATCTGGCTGGGATAAGTCTTCGAGACGGAAAACACCTGTATCATTAAGTTCAAACTAACACGAACCCCCTTTTTTTTCAAGGAAACGGCATGAATTGACATCCGGGCTATCTCAAGAGAGCGTGCAGTAGTTTTTCAGATTTTTCTCAAAAACAAATTGACATTTTCGCCGGTTATGATAGTTTGTTTGGAACAATTAGGCATTGAGTGTTATATTGAAGATCAGAATGCAAATAGTAGCAACAAGGAGGTGTTGGTATGGAGACCTTGAAACAAGATGCAATAAAGGCGATTTCAAAACTGCCGGAATCGGCAAATATCGATGACATAATGTATGAACTTTATGTCATTGATAAGGTGAACAAGGGTAAAGAGGCAGCCGAACGTGGAGATTCAATTTCTATCGAGGAATTAAAGAAAGAGATACAATCGTGGTAAGGTGGACAAGACCAGCAAGGCTCGATCTAAAGCAAATCCGTGATTACATCGCAAGAGACTCAAGGTTCTATGCAGAAAAAGTATCGTTGGAAATCGTTGAAAAGTCGGAAATACTCAATTCCTTCCCTGAAGCTGGTAGAATTGTTCCTGAGATAGGAGATCCCAATATCAGGGAACTCTTCATTTACTCGTACCGTCTCATCTATGAAATACTTCCCACCAAGATTGAGATTCTGGCATTGATCCATGCCAAGCGCAATTTTATGGAACAATTCACGAAGGCCTCAAGGCAGTAAAGAACTCGCAGCTGCGCTGTGGGGTTCTTTAATCCTTTTTTATTTTCAAATTCTTAAAAACATCTCCGAGGGTTCCGAGCTTCCCGCTTCGATCCTCCTTCTTCAGAAACTTTTCGTAGTCCTCCCGATCCTCTCTCTCTTCCATCGCTTTCTGAGATAGCCTTATCTTTCCCTTTTCATCGATGGAGACAATCTCCACCTGGATCTCTCTCCCTCTCGGGAACCTCTTTTTGACATCCCCTTTTTCGGAAGATCTCAACTCCTCGTTGGGAAGCAACCCTCTTACCTTTCTTCCAAACTGGGGAAGGCGAATAAAGAGGCCGTAAGGCTTGATGTCTTCAACAATCCCTCTCAGGACCTGCCCCGTCTCCAGACGCACCTTATCCGGCCCATCCTCTTCTGTGATCTTTTTCTTTACACCCACTTCTTTGATCGACAGGGAAATACGCCTCGTTTCGGGATCGATTCCCAGAACGAGCGCCTCAACGAGATTTCCTTCCTGAAGAAGTTTGCCGGGATGGGTCACTCGCTCGTAACTGATTTCAGAGATGTGAACCAGGCCATCGACGCCTGGCGCCACTTCCACAAAGGCGCCGAAGTCTGTGATTCTGGAAACTTTTCCGCGAATGATCTCTCCTTCCTCTAATCCAAGCCCCTTCTCCCAGGAATCTGGTTCGAGGGCTTTGATGGAGAGAGAAATCTTGGGCTTTCCCTCTTTGTCCGGTTCAACTTTCAACACCTTAACCCTGACCTGCTGGCCGGTTTGAAGGACTTCCGAGGGATGATTGATTCTTCCATGGGAGATTTCGGAAATGTGGACCATTCCTTCAACCCCGCCCAAATCCACAAAAGCGCCGAAGTTGGTCAGCTTCGTCACTTTTCCTTCACATTCGAGATCAGGCTCCAGCCTCTCCAAGGTCTCCTTCGATAACTTCTCCTGTTCTTCCTCCAGAAGCGCGCGCCGCGATACGATGATATTTTTCCCTTTCTCTTTTATCTCCATGATCCGGAACGGGTATCGTGCTCCGAGATGGTCCTCCGGTTTTTCCGTAAAGATCCGGTCGATTTGGCTCAAAGGGCAGAAGGCGCGAATGCCGGAAAGGTCGATTTCAAAACCTCCTTTGACGACACTCGCGACTTTCCCTTCAACAGGAATGAAATTTTCTTTTGCCTCGTGCAAGATATCGAGGGTATCCGCACCCTGTATCTTCATTCCCCTGGTGAGATGGATGCCATCTCTGGTGGAGGCCACTCGCATCTCGACCCGGTCTCCTGGTTTGATCGTCAGGTTCCCCTTCTTGTCCAAAAATTCCCCAATATCCGCAAGGCCCTCGCTCTTCCCTCCCAGATCAACAAAGATCGTATCCTTGCCGATCTTCTCCACCCTCCCGGAAATCCTCTCTCCGGGACGCACCCTCCGGCCCGGAGATTCGGAACTGGCCTTCAAAAGCTCCTCAAAACTGATCTCTTCATTCATCTCGTTTTCTGTCATTTTTTCTTCCTCACACCCTCTAGATGATCTATTATAACTTTTTCTAAACATCTTAGAAAGTGTTTGTGCCCACTTCCTTTTAGGAGGGAAAAACCTGCTGACGCCAAACTCATTGAGGAAATCTCCAGAGCAAAAGGCTTCGTTTATTCTTTTGGCATCCTGTTTTTATTTCTGGAGAACGCAATATGAATAGAGAAGGCGGGCGTCTCTACCGCAGATAAGCTACCTTGCATAAACCGGAGACCAGATTATTTCGTCAAGATAGGCGCTTTGGGTAACATCTCTCTAAGCTGCTCCGGTTGATCCGTTGAGACTATGGAAATCCGATACTTTGTATCACTGATTGGCTCAAGCGCCGCATCGATGATCACCTTTTCCACACCCGGAACCATTTTCAGTTTTTTCTGAATAAGCTTTCGCAGATCATGGGCAAGATTGTCCGCATCGTCGATCCCTGGATTGATTCTTTTATATTCCTCGATATTGCGCCTAATCGCCTCCTTACGTAAGCGTTCAGGTAAAACGGCAATGTTCCAAGCTCTACAGGCACTACTCAGGTAGCTTTGGCGTTCCTCCATGGTCTCTCCCATATTAATGTAATCGGAAGCATACTCCCCAATGAGCTCCGACATCTTAATCTCCGGCGAAGCGTTAATGAACAGATTTCCTCTCTTCCTCTTCTTCTTTATCTTCTTCATGGGTCATCCAACGAAATATCCGGAAAGAGGATTGAATGGATAGATTATCAAGCGGACTTCAATCTTGAATACTACGCAACATTTTATTTCCAAACTTATCCTCGGCTATGAATTGCCCTTTCGAATTCATATTTCCCAGGTTGTTTTTTAAATAATTCAAATAGCCAAATTCTCCAAACCTGTCTCCACTCATTTTTTTTACTGAAATCATTAAGCGCAAAAATACCTGGCCGATTTTATTTCTTTCCATGTTGAATTTCCACAGGCTTATATGACTCGAATAAAATTTCATCAATTCTTGAGTGAACTCATCAAGGCCTTCTTCCGGGGGATGATTGTTAAAGTAAATCTGATAAATCCGTTTATAGGATTCATATACGATCTGATCGGTAATGCGAATGTTCCCTGCCACATAAATATCGCGAACAAAGGCTTCTATTTCTCCCGCCATGAAGGCCACTCCCAGGTCATGAAATATATCATCATATTGGCCATGCGGAACACTTTCTAGTAACTTTGAAAAAGCTTTTTCATCCTCCCGCTTCTTCTGAAATGCCACGCCTTCAAGGTATCTGCAATCTTCCATGCAGTCTATCTTTTTAAGTCTGTTCTCGCCACAGCAACCGGGGCAAAGAAGATTATCAATCGGGGCGCAATACCTCTTCCCCTTTTTCGTTTTACAATACCAACAGGCGGCCATGGATTATTTCTCCGAGATTCTAAAATAAGCGACAGAGATTGTTAACGTGTAAGATGTTATCGTCATTTTCTTTTTCATTAAGTCTACCGCTGCCCATCCTGCGCAAGGCAAACGGTCAATTGGTCTTCCGGGTCCAAAATTTAGGCGTCCCCAGTTTACGTAGAGAAAAAGATTAACCCGTTAATCAGGACAACGCGGCTCTCATAGCCTTGCGCTTTCTTGATGATGTAATCGGCCTCCCTGTTCATGCCAATCTGGTCTCTGCTGGTCCGAAATAAAACTGTGTAGGGTCATTTCTCCGATGACGGTTTTTTGATCTGCTCGGCGACCCATTGTTGGAGATTGGCTAATGACTTGGCGCTTGACGCTCCTTCGATCGTTTTGAGGGCGATATCCTGAACCTGTTGATAGGCTTTCTCCAATTGCAGACCAAGCCTGGCGATCTGTTCGCCCTGCTCTTTTGCCAATTTTTCGAGGGATTCAATCCGGGTCGTCAGGACATTTTTTTCGCCCGCGAATTCTTTTTTCAGTAGATCTTCCCTATTCTTGGATTCCAGATTCAGCCTCTCAGTCGTCTCTTTGACGGTTTTCCCGACGGCTGCTTCCATCTCTTTCGGAAAAGCAGCGGCCCTTTTCCTCAATTCGGCCAGTTCGTTCTCCTGGGAAGCGATCATTTTCTCCCTTTCTTGCAAATCTCTTTCCATCTCTTCCCTCTTGACTTGGATCTCCCTTTCCAGTTTTCCCTTTTCGTCTTCGAACTTATCTTTTGCTAATTTCTGCTCCCTTTTGAAGGAATAGTCATATTCCTCCTTATCTCTTTCACGCTTCTTTTTCTCGGCGGCATCCCGCTCTTTTATCTCATCGTCGTATTCTTTTTTCGCCTTTTCCCGCTCTGCACGCAGAAATTCGATCTCCCGGGTGAGGGCTTCCTTCTTTTCGGCCATCTCCGATTCGAAGGATTCCCGCTTCTGGTTTTGCGACTCAATTAAAGCCGCCAGGGTCAAGGACGACTTTTCAATCTCATAGAGCTCCTGAAGTTCCTTCTCCTTCAACGTGATGGCGCTTTGAACCGCCTTAAACTTGCCGATCTCTTCCTCAAGCCGGTCGGAGATCTGTGCAAGCATCTTTCCCGTTTCTATTTTCAGGGTGCTGACTTCCTTCGCAATTCCTTCGGAAGAAAGCGATTCCGCCACATGGGTCACTTCTTTCGCTTTCTTCTCCTCGAGCCGTTTTTCGGGTTTGAGCTCAGCTTCTCTCTGAGCCTCCAGTTGCTTCAAGACCACCTGATAGGCTTCGAGCATCTCCTGTTTGGTATTCGCCACAGTAAGTTTTTTTGGTTGAACCTTTTTCTCATCCATAAGTGCCCCCTTTCTTTTCATGGGATTCTCATCAAATCAGGAAAAATATTACTTAAGGCAAGGAGGGAAGTCAATAGACTTATAAGTTCCGATAGAAGGAGTAATCCTCTCAGAAAAGGTCGTTATGTAGGCGATAAAAAGTCCAAAGCTCTCGATTTCCCGAGGACACGAAAAGGCCACTAAGGGAGGCTTACTTCTTCTCCTGAACCGAAATCAGCTCTACCTCGAAGATCAGGGTGGCATTCGGTCCGATCTGGGGTCCTGCGCCCCGTTCCCCGTAGGCGAGCGGAGAGGGAATAAAGAGCTGCCACTTCGCGCCCTCTTCCATCAACTGGAGGGCCTCGGTCCAGCCTGCAATCACACCATTGACGGGAAAACTCACAGGCTGCCCGCGCTTATAAGAGCTGTCAAACTCGGTTCCATCAATCAACGTGCCCTTGTAGTGAGTGGTCACGGTATCGGTCGATTTTGGTTTTTTCCCGCTGCTTTTTTTAATGACCTTATACTGCAGGCCGCTGGCCAATGTAACTACCCCTTCCTTTTTCTTGTTTTCGGCTAAAAAAACCTCTCCTTCCTTCTTATTCTTCTCTCCCATTTTCTTGTTTACCTCCTCCTGTTTGGCTTGCATCTCTTTCTGAAAAGAGGCAATCGTATCCTTCATCTCCTGATCGGTCATCAAGGGTTTATTTCCTGAAAGGCCATCCTTGATGCCCTTGAGAAGGATTTCCGGGTTGATTTCAATCGATTGTTTCTTAAGGTTTGTCCCGATATCCATCCCGATGATGTAGCTCACCTTATCCTTCTGGTTTTTAGGCGCCCCCTTTTCTTCTCCTATGGCCTGATTTGAAAAAATTAGAAACCCTAAAATGATGACCCAATGGTATCTCATGTTGACCCCTTTCTGTGGAAAGATTTTTTCTGTGGAAATGCTCCTGTTGGAAGCCTGTCCACCCCCACCCCTGCCTGTCGGCAGGCAGGCTCACCTTCCCAGGTGGCACGGGCATCTTGCCCGTGTTGACAGGCTGGAAGCCTATCCCACCCGGGGGAGGGATTTTGGGGAAAATATGACGGATTAGATTGTAAAAGGATATTTAAAGAGATGCAAAGAAAAAAAGGAGCGCCCGGCTCTATCAGCCGACGCCCCCCTCTGTTTCTAAACCTCTCCCCACTTTCTTACATCAATCCTGCGATCGACTTCTGGGCAAAGGAGAGGACATTCGAAGGAAAGATTCCCATGTAGAAGGTTCCGATCAGGGCCAAAATCAATGCGATCACCGGCGCCGGTGAAAACTGGAGGCCTGTGATTTCCCGCTCCGATTCCCTGAAATACATCAATACCGTCACCCGCAGATAGTAGTAAACGGAGATGGCGCTGTTGAGTACGCCGAGAATGGCCAGCCAGTAAAATTTCGCTTCCACCGCCGCACTGAAAATATAGAATTTAGCCATGAATCCACCCAGGGGAGGAATGCCTGCCATCGAGAGAAGGAAGATGGTCATCGAGGCAGCCAGAAGGGGATACTTGAAACCCACTCCCGCATAATCAGTGACCAGGATGTTCTCCTCGCCTTTCTTGCCGAGAAGGATCACGCAGGTGAAAGCCCCCAGGTTCATAAAGGCATAAGCCATGAGGTAGAAGAGAATTCCGGAGGTTCCTGACTTGTTGCCGGCGACAAAGGCCACGAGGATATATCCGGCATGGGCAATGCTCGAATAGGCTAACATCCTCTTGATGTTGTTCTGGGAGATGGCGATGATGTTTCCGACGGTCATGGTCACAACCGCGATGAGCCACATGATCGAGGTCCAGTCCGGACGGAATTCCGGAAGAGCGGTGAAGAAGACTCGGATCAGGGCGGCAAAGCCTGCGGCCTTCACGCCCGTTGCCATAAAGGCGGTGATCGAAGTCGGAGCTCCTTCATAAACATCGGGCGTCCACATATGAAAAGGAACAGAGGCGATCTTGAAGCCAAAGCCAATGGTGAGAAAGGCCAGGCTCATCAGAAGCATCGGATTATCAAGAAGTTTTTTCGAGGCGATGTAAGAGGCGATATCCTTCAGATAGAGGGAGCCTGTGGCCCCGTAGAGGAAAGCGATTCCATAGAGGAGAAAACCGGTGGCAAAGGCGCCCAGCAGGAAGTATTTGAAAGCCGACTCCACCGACTTCCGGTCCTCCCTCAGCATTCCGGCCAGGATGTAAATGGAGATGGACATTGTCTCCAGGCCGAGGAAGATGACGATCAGATGGGTGCCGGAAGCCATGAGCATCATCCCGAGCGTGGCAAAAAGGATGAGGGCATAGTATTCTCCGAACCCGATCCCTTCCCTCGTAGCATAGCCCATCGAGATCAGGACGGTCAGAAAAGCGATGATGAGGATCGTGATCTTGAAGAAGATGGCAAATCCGTCCGAGGTAAACATCCCTTCAAACCCGGTCTTGGCCGCCCCCGCCAGAGGAAGGGTGTAAAAGAAGGCGATGACCACGCCGATCAGACTGAGGACTCCGAGATATCCCTTCTTCTCCCCTTTGGGCGCAAAGACGTCAACGAGAAGAACTAAAAACCCAAAGGCGGCGATGATGATTTCCGGCGCAATGAGATAGAGATCAATATCTGGCAGTTTCATTTAAAAGCCTCCAAATTCCTTTAAAAAATGATGAGGGGATAGGGTGATTGGGAGATGGGGTGAGGTTTATGCCTTTTTCTCCCCA
Source organism: Deltaproteobacteria bacterium (assembly GCA_018333535.1). GTDB lineage: Bacteria > Desulfobacterota > BSN033 > BSN033 > UBA1163 > RBG-16-49-23. The sequence continues at coordinate 20,871 of JAGXTA010000004.1, forward strand.
TCCCCCTAACTCTTTATCTCCCTATCTCTCTTTAACCTCTGCCACCTTCGGAGCGGGCAGATCCGCTTTCATTTCAACCTTTCCCTTGAAGTCCTTCAGGAACTTCTCCACGCTCGAATCCATCTTGCTGAAGAAGAGTTTGGGATAGATCCCCATGAGGAAGATGAGGGCCACCATGGGAATGAGCGTGATGACCTCCCGCGCATTGAGGTCCTTCAGCCCTTCGTTCTTTGGATTGGTGATCTTTCCAAACATCACCCTCTGGAACATCCAGAGCATGTAGGCCGCGCCCAGGATAACTCCGGCCGCAGCCAGGACGCCATAGACGATATTGGCCTGGAAGGCCCCCAAGAGGATCAGAAATTCCCCCACAAAACCATTCGTCCCGGGAAGTCCAATGGAGGAAAGGGTGACGATCATAAAGAATACTGCAAAAACCGGCATCACCTTTGAGATGCCTCCGAAATCGGAGATCATCCGGGTATGCCTCCGCTCATAGATCATTCCGACGATCAAGAAGAGAGAGCCTGTGCTGATCCCGTGGTTAAGCATCTGATAGATCGATCCTTGAACACCCTGTGTGTTCAGGGCAAACATCCCAAGCATGACATAGCCCAGGTGGCTGACGCTCGAAAAGGCAACCAGCCTCTTCAGGTCGGGTTGCATCATCGAGACCAGCGCTCCGTAAATGATCCCAATGAGCGCCAAAATGGAGATCAACGGCATCAGGTCAAGGGCCGCATTCGGAAAAAGGGGCATGGCAAACCGAATGAATCCATAAGTCCCCATCTTCAGAAGAACGCCGGCCAGAATCACGCTGCCTGCAGTTGGCGCCTCGGTGTGCGCATCGGGTAACCAGGTATGAAAGGGAAACATCGGCACCTTGATGGCAAAGGCCAGGGCAAAGGCGCCGAAGAGCCAGTGCTGGGTGCCCATGGGGATTCCCAACTTGTAAAGTTCAAGCACATCGAAGGTACCTCTCCCCGTGGCCTTCAGGTTGATAAAATAGAGGACCAAAATGGCGACAAGCATCAGCACGCTTCCGGCCATGGTGAAGAGGAAGAACTTGATCGCCGCATAGATCCGTCTCTGTGGATTCCCCCAGATGCCGATGAGGAGGTACATCGGGATGAGCATCACTTCCCAGAAGACATAGAAGAGGATGAGGTCCAGAGCCACGAGCGCGCCGATCATTCCGGTCTCGAGAAAGAGAAAGGAGATCATATACTCCTTCACCCTGAAGGTGATTGCCGTCCAGGAACAGAGGACACAGAGAACGGTCAGGAAGGTAGCGAGCAGTACGAGAAGGAGGCTAATCCCATCGATCCCGATTTTATAACTGATCCCATAGGCCTCCACCCACCACCAGTCCTCTAAAAACTGCATGGCCGCAGTGGTGGAATCAAACTTAAAGAACAGGGGCAGCGAGGCCACAAATTCGACCAGCGCAATGGCCAGGGTCGTCCATCGGATAATCTCCTCTTTTTTAATGAAGAGGAGAACGATCGCCCCTGCCAGCGGGAAGAAGATCAAGAAGGATAGAATGGGAATTCCCAAGATGTCCATGAGTTTTAACTCCTTTAACTTAAAATCCCCCCTCACCCCCCTTTATTAAAGGGGGGATTTGAGGATTTACAAGAAGGCCCGCATGATATAGTAGACGGCCAGGATTAGTCCGCCGAGAACGATCGAAAAGGCGTAGTTCTGAACAAATCCTGTCTGCATCTTCCTCATCACGCCGGACAGCCATCCGATGAAATAGGCAATGCCATTGACCGTTCCATCGATCACAAACTCATCGAACCCCTTCCAGAGCCCTGTGCCCAGTCTCTTCAGGGAGTTGACGAAGAGGAACTGGTAGAGTTCGTCCACATAATATTTATTGGAGACCAGTCGATACAGCCCGCTCCATTTCTCAGTCAGCATCCTGGGTAGGGCCGGGTTCTTCAAATATAAAAAGTAGGCGATTCCAATCCCGATGAGGGCGATCACTACGGAGCCGGCCATCAGAAAAAGTTCCAGAGCGGCGGAATGGCCCCCTGCCCCTCCTCCTGCGGCCCAGGCTTCGGAGATGAGAGAGAATATGGCCTGGGCTTTTACAGGCTCAGCGCTTCCGCCCACCACCGGCGCCAGGAATTCATGGATGTGGTTGGCTCCGCCTAAGACATGGGGAACACCTACATAACCTCCCACGATGGAGAGAAAGGCCAGGACCATCAAAGGAACGGTCATGACCTTCGGCGATTCATGGATATGGTGCGCTACATGGTGATCCACCCTCGACTCTCCGAAAAAGGTCATAAAGAGCGCCCTGAACATATAGAACGCCGTCATCCCCGCGGCTATGGCAGCCACCAGCCAGAGCAGGAAATGTCCGCGTCCGCTGGAGAAGGCCATCCAGAGGATTTCGTCCTTGCTGAAAAATCCCGAGAGGCCGGGCACGCCCGCGATCGCCAGCGTGGCGATGAAGAAGGTTCCAAAGGTGATGGGAATCTTCTTTCTCAGGGCTCCCATCTTCCTGATATCGAGCTCTCCGCTCAGGGCGTGCATCACGCTTCCCGCCCCGAGAAAGAGGAGCCCCTTGAAAAAGGCATGGGTCATGAGGTGAAAGATCCCTGCCGCATACGCTCCCACACCCACGGCAACAAACATGTACCCGAGTTGGCTGATCGTCGAATAAGCCAGGATTTTTTTGATATCGTACTGGCAGAAACCAATGGAGGCCGTAAAGATGGCGGTGGCCACGCCCACAATCGCCACAACCGCCATGGCAATGGGCGCCATGTTGTAGAGGACATTGCACCGGGCGACCATATAGACGCCTGCCGTCACCATGGTGGCCGCATGGATCAAGGAGCTGACCGGTGTGGGACCTTCCATTGCATCCGGAAGCCAGACATAGAGGGGAATCTGCGCCGATTTTCCGCAGGCGCCGACAAAGAACAGGAGCGCGATGGCAGTGGCGGTCGTTGTGTCGAGTTTGTTGGCGGTGGTGAAGGCCTCAGTGAAATCAAGCGTCCCCAGGTTGATGAAGAGGAGGAACATTCCCAGGATGAAACCGAAATCGCCCACCCGGTTGACGATAAAAGCCTTCTTTCCCGCATTGGCCGCAGAATCCTTCTCATACCAGAAACCGATCAGAAGATAAGAGCAGAGGCCCACGCCCTCCCAACCTACAAACATTAGAAGGAAGTTGTTGGCCAGGATGAGGTTGAGCATCATGAAGACGAAGAGGTTGAGATAGGTGAAAAATCGAGTAAAACCTGGGTCGTCATGCATATATCCCACGGAGTAAATATGGATGAAGAAACTCACTCCGGTCACGACCAGGGCCATGAGGATGGAAAGGGGATCGATCTGATAACCGATCACGGTCTGGAAAGAGCCTGAAACGATCCAGTCGAAGATCACCTTCTCGAAGAGCCTCTCTGTTGGAGGAAGCTTTATCAGTTCTAAAAAGATGAGGACGGAGGTGAGAAAGGAGAGCCCGATCGCGGAGGGGCCCACCACGCTGACCACGCCCTTTCCCAGACGCTTCCCCAATAACCCGTTGATCAAAAATCCGATGGCAGGAAATAGAGGGATTAACCACACCTTGTCAAGCATGAGGAACTCCTTTTGTCATTTCGGATTTCGCCTGCCCGCCGAACAAGTTCTTTGGCAGGCGGGGAGTGCGGATTTCGGAATTTCACTCCGCATTCTGCACTCCGGATTCCGCATTTGTATCACCACTTTAATAGATTGATCTCATCGACATTGATCGTCTCTTTTGAACGATAGAGCATCACAAAGATCGCCAGCCCAACCGCTGCCTCCGCCGCGGCCACGGCCATCACGAAGAAGACAAAGATCACCCCGTCGATCGATTGGAGAAAGCGGGAAAAGGTGATGAACGTCAAATTGACCGCATTGAGCATCAGCTCGATGCACATAAAGACGACGATCGCATTGCGACGGGTCAACACCCCAATCACACCGATCGTAAAGAGTACTCCACTCAACATAAGATAGAGGGCAGGGGGAATGGTTGGCACGACCCACATAATCGATTCTCCTTATGTCCTTTTCTTGCTCAAAATCACTGCGCCGATGATGGCAACGGTTAACAGGATGGCCGCAATCTCAAAGGGAAAAACATAGTCCGTGAAAAGCGCCTCACCCACGGCCTTCACATTGGTGGCCATCTTTTCGGGGGTATAGGAGCCTGTCTGGCCGGTCGGGAATTTGGCCACGACGGTGTAAAGGATCCCGAAGAGGAAGAGAACGGCCAGAAACCCTCCGATGACCTTTGAATAGACAATCTTCAGCTTGGAACGGAGCTCCGTCTCCAGGTCGAGGAGCATGATGACGAAGACGATGAGCATCACGATCGCCCCCGCATAGACGATGACCTGGATGATGGCAATGAACGGGCTGTGGAGCAACACATATAGCACGGCCACACAGAGCAGGGTCAGCACCATGAAGAGGGCGCTGTGGATGGGGTTTTTGCGTGTGATGACCAGCAGGGAGGCGACGATCGAGACGAAGGCTACTCCCAGAAAGATCAACCACTGAAAGAGTATTCCGAAATTTTCAGCCATTGTTTTACTCCTAACTTAGCCAAGCCAGAACTAAACAGGCTTTTTGTGTTTAATAAATCCGAAATCCGAATTTCAAAAATCCAAATGTCTCAAACTATTTTTTGTTTCGATCATTTCAATTTTGGTCATTCGATATTGTTTCGAATTGGTCCTGCTGGACGCTTCGCCCGGATTTCGTGCTTCGTATTTAGAATACTATTACGGATTATACTTCTTCTCCTCTAAAAGTTTCTCCGTGTTCATGAGAAAGGGCGTGCGTTCTCTCTCCACCCATTCGTAATTTTTTCCTACGAAGATGGCATTGACCGGGCAGGCCTCTTCACAATAACCGCAGAAGATACATCTCAGGACATCCAGTTCGTAGGTGAGGGGGTAGCGTTTTCCCTCCTCATCCTCGGCGGTCTCAATGTAGATGCACTGGGAAGGACAGACCGCCATGCAGAGGCCGCAGGCCACACACTTCGTCTTCCCCTTCTCATCCTTCTCAAAATACTGGATTCCCCTCCAGCGTTTTGCAGGAGGCACCTTTTCTTCCGGATACTGGATGGTGATCGGCTTGGAGAAGAACCGACCCAATGTAAAGGCCAGACCTTTTAGTAATGGAATGATCATGCGTAACCCCTTATTAACCTTTCAGCAAAACGACCAAGGCGGTGATAAAGATATTGACGAGAGTCAATTCAAATAAAACCTTCCAACCAAACTTCATGATCTGATCGTAGCGGAGCCTCGGAAAGGTTCCTCTCTGCCAGATGAAGAAGAAAATCAGCACGAAGACTTTCGCCCCAAACCAGAACACCCCGGGTATGAAATCGAGCTGGGGCAGTGGAGCCTGCCATCCTCCCAGGAAGAGCGTCACGGCGACAGCAGCTACGGTGATCATATGGGCGTATTCAGCCATGAAGAAGAGGGCAAATTTCATGCTGCTGTATTCGATGTTAAATCCACAGGCTAATTCCGACTCCGACTCCGGCATATCAAAGGGGGTCCGGTTAATCTCGGCAAGGGCGCAGATGATGAAAAAGACGAAAGCAGCAGGCTGATACAAGATGTTCCAGTTCCAGAACCCCCCCGCCTGGAGCGTAACGATCTCTGTTAGCCTGAGGCTCTGAGAGAGAATGATGACTCCGACGATGGAAAGTCCGAGGGCCACCTCATAACTGATCATCTGAGCCGCCGCCCGAAGCGACCCGGTCAGGCCATATTTATTCCCCGAAGACCAGCCTCCGAGGACGATCCCAAATTCTCCAAGGGAGGCAATACCAAAAACATAGAGAAGTCCGATGTCAATATCAGCGATTCGCAATTTGACCACCCAATCCGTTCCCGGAATGGTGAACTGGTTTCCAAAGGGAATCACGGCAAACATGCTGATGGCCGCAATGATAGAGATCATCGGGGCAATGACAAAGACCGCCTTATCCGCGTTCCCCGGAACAAGATCCTCCTTGAAGAAGGCTTTGATGCCATCCGAAAAGGGCTGAAGCAGTCCGAAGGGACCGCAGCGATTCGGGCCAAAACGGATCTGGATGTGGCCCAGGACCTTCCGCTCCAGCCAGGTCAGATAGGCCACGGAGAGCATCAGGCAAGCAAAGACCACCACACATTTTACAATTGTCTCAATGAGAAGATATACGACCTGCATTCTGCTTCTCCTCTAACCCCTTTTTTCAACTAATTCCCCATGCCCGGAGGGCACCCACGAATGATGAAAATGACAAATTTCACGAATAGTAAAAGATCGTTTTATATTCGTGTCATTCGCTGTAATTCGTGTTATTCGTCTCTATTTCCTAATTAAACCGCAAAGAGCCCTACCCTCACACACCGGAGGCAGCGCTCGGCTTCCTTCTGTGCGACCGGAATCGAAAACCCTTTCTCCACTTCGTCGAAGATCCACTTTCTTGAATCAGGAGGAAGAAGTTCCAGCATCGCCCTCTTCTGCCCGCCCGGGTTTCCGATCTTTTCATCCTTGCTGTAAACTTTGATCTTCTCAACCAGGGTCTCCAGCCGTTCGTCCTCGGATTCCTTCACCTCTCTTCCCTGAACGAAGGCGTCAATCTTTTCGGCGGCCCTCTTTCCATGGCCCGCCCCCCGGACGAGAACATCCGGACCGATCACACAATCACCCGCAGAGAATATCCCTGCACGGTTTGTCTGAAATGTTCCTTCCTGCACTGCGATGGTGGAGCGCTTTGTCGTCTTCACCCCGTCCTTTTCGTCGAGGAAGGAGAGGTCGATCGCCTGGCCAATGGCGGGAATTACGATATCGGCCTCGATGAAAAATTCCGAACCTTTAATCGGGACAGGTCTGCGCCTTCCGCTCTCATCCGGCTCGCCTAATTCCATCCGGATACATTCCATGCCGGTCACTTTCCCATCCTTTTCAATGATCCGGACCGGATTGCAGAGGTAATGGAATTTCACGCCCTCCTCTTCGGCATCGTGGATTTCCACCCGGTCAGCAGGCATCTCTTTTTTCGTCCTCCGATAGACCAGGTTCACATCGGCCTTTCCGATGCGAAAGGAAGAGCGTACGCAGTCAATTGCCACATTCCCGCCGCCCACAACCACCACTCTCTTTCCTTCGGGATAGGGGTCTCTTCCAAGATTGATCTCAAGGAGATAATAAACTCCGGGGATGAACCCCTTATATCCCTTGTCCTCTCCCTCAACACCCATGGGCGTATTGGTATGGGCCCCCACGCCGATAAAGATGGCTTTGTATCCCTGTTCAAATATCTGGGAGAGGGTGATATCTTTTCCCACCTGAGTGTTGTAACGGATCTCCGCACCCATCCTTTCCACGAGGCTTGTCTCATATCTTACGATATCCCTCGGGAGCCTGTAATCCGGAATTCCGACAGCGGCCATTCCTCCCGGCTCCCCCAGCCTCTCAAAGATCGTGACCGGATAACCTTTAAGGCCAAGGTAGTAAGCGCAGGTAAGGCCGGCGGGACCAGCTCCGATGATGGCCACCCTTTCGGAACGGGTGGGAACCCGGGTTACCTCCGGTTCTCTTCTTTTGTCCAATTCATAATCAGCCACAAATCGCTTGAGCCATTTGATGGAGACGCATTCATCCACGTTCTGCCGCCTGCAGTTGTCCTCGCAGGGACGGATGCAGACCCTTCCCAAAACGCCTGCGAGGCAGGTCGCCTCACGGATGGCGGCGAGCGCGTCTATATACCGGCCTTCCTTGATCAATTCGACATAGCGTGTGATGGGAAGATGCGAAGGGCAAGCGCTTTCGCACGGAGCGGTCACCTTGACTTTATACTCTTCACGCGGGATCTTCTTCTTTGACTGAATCACTTCGGAAAACTGTGCTTTAAAATGGTCGAGGGCATGGAGCACGGGTTTGGGCCCGGTCTGTCCTAAATTGCATTTTGAGCTCTTCTCAATCGTCTCGCCTAAATATTTCAACTGGTCTAAGTCCGTTGCTTTCCCCTGACCCCCTGCAATCCGGTTAAGGATGGATGACATGATCCGCGTTCCCACCCGGCAGGGTGTGCACTTTCCGCACGACTCCTTCTGAACCGCTTCCATGTACGCCCGAATCAGATCGATCAAATTGACTTCAGGGTCGCGGATGGCAATCCCGTCCCAACCGATGAAGGCTCTGACCTTCTTCTCCTTGTCAAATTCAAGAGGAAGATTGAGATTGGGTATGGGCGCCCTCTCTGCTTCCGGTTTTCCCCGGTTATCCACAACCGCTCCACCCCAACTGCTAAAAAGGATGTCTGTCATAAGAACCCCTTTGAAGAATAAAAGTTCAAATTTCAAAATCCAAATGTCAAAGGAATGTCAAATTTCAAAATTTAAAAAAATTTGAACTTTGGATTTAATTTGCAATTTGAACTTTGACATTTGAAATTTTCTTTTAACGGTCTATCTCTCCCAGCACAATATCGATGCTTCCGATCGTGGCGACCACATCCGCAATCAAACTTCCCTCGATCATCTTCGGAAGGGCGCTCAGATTGAGGAAAGAGGGAGGCCGGATTCTCACCCTGAAAGGCCGATTCGACCCATCGCTCACCACATAGAACCCAAGCTCCCCTTTCGCCGCCTCCACGCTCGCATAGACCTCCCCTTTCGGAGCCTGGAAACCTTCGGAAGCGATCTTGAACTGCCGGATCAGGGAGGCAATATCCGTGAGAACCATTTCCTTTTCAGGAAGCACGACCTTTGGATCATCCGCAAGGATGGGCCCTTTTGGCAAGCGATCCAATGTCTGTTTCACAATCGAGTTTGCCCACTCCATCTCTCTCAACCGGACATAGTACCGGTCATAGACATCGCCCACCGAACCCGTTGGAATATCGAATTCGAAATCTTCATAGCTCGAATAAGGGAATGCTTTTCTCACATCCCACTTCACTCCGGAGCCGCGAAGCGTCGGACCGGTTACGCCCCAGTTGATCGCATCCTCCTTCGAGATAATCCCGACTCCCTTGGTCCGTTTCAGCCAGATCACGTTCTTCGTCAGAAGGGTTTCGTAATCCTTCATATGGCCCGGAAAGGCTTCAACAAACGCTCTGATCTTCCCTTCGATCCCTTCCGGAAGGTCTTTGGCAACCCCGCCGATTCTCAGGTAGGTCGGAGTCAACCTCCCTCCGGAGACCTCTTCAAAAATCCTCAGGATATCCTCCCTTTCCCGGAAATTGTAGAAGAGCAGCGTCATGGCGCCGATGTCCAGTGCATGAGTCCCCAGCCAGATGAGATGCGCCGCAATCCTCTGAAGCTCGGCCATCATCACTCTCAGGTATTGGGCCCTCTTGGGAACCTCAATGCCCAACAGTTTTTCAACGGCCAGAACATAGGCCAAATTATTTCCCATCGCATTGGTGTAGTCCAACCGGTCCGTGAGAGGAATGACCTGATGGTAGGTCCTGGCCTCGGCTAATTTTTCAACCCCCCGGTGGAGATGCCCAATATGGGGAGTTGCCTTTACAATAATTTCTCCATCCAGTTCCAACACAAGCCTCAACACCCCGTGAGTGGCCGGGTGTTGAGGGCCCATGTTGATGGTCATCAATCGTGTCTCTGCCATTTCAGACCTCGGGGACAAAGGGTTTGTCAAAATCCGGTCCTTCGACCGGGAAATCTTTTCTCAGGGGATAGCCTTCGTAGCCATCCCAGAGGAGTATTCTCCTCAGATCCGGATGTTTCTCGAAGGGGATTCCGAAGAGGTCATAGACCTCCCTCTCAAGCCAGTTGGCCGACTTCCAGATCGATTCAACGCTCGCCACTGATTCAGCTTCTCCGACCTTCGCCTTCAGTCTCAATCGATCATTGGTCTTGAACGAGTAAAGGAGATAGACTACCTCAAACCTGGGGCTTTGGGGAAAATGGTCCACCCCGCAGAGGTCGGTGAGCATATGGTACTGGAGATCGGGGTCGGCATAGAGAAATCGGCAAATCTCAAAGATATCCTTCTTCGGCACAGCCACACTGACTTCCCCCCTAAAGGTCGTCGTCTCTATTGCCGAAGAGCGAAATTTTCCCTGAATTTTTTTTACGGCAGGATGAACTTCAGTCATATCATTCCATCCTTTCATCAGTCTCTTCCCTGATCAGCCGGACATTCTTCCGATCCGCAAGGGTCTCCTTCTCGATCTTCTTCTGAAGCGTTAAGATCGCCGTAAGGAGCGTTTCCGGTCTGGGCGGACAACCCGGCACATAGACATCCACCGGTAGAATCTGATCCACGCCCTGGACGACACTATATGTCTTAAAAATCCCGCCCGAGCAGGCGCAGGCCCCATACGCGATGACCCATTTGGGCTCCGGCATCTGTTCATAGATGCGTTTGACCATGGGAGCCATCTTCTTGGTCAGCGTTCCCGCCACAATCATCAGATCCGCCTGCCGTGGAGACGGCCTGAAAACCTCTGAACCGAATCTCGAAATATCCCACGTCGCCGAACTGGTGACGATCATCTCCAGAGCGCATCAGGCAAGGCCGAAGGTGACCGGCCAGATCGAATACTTCCGGCCCCAGTTGACCACCTTATCGAGGACCGGCATCAAAGGTGTTTTTTCAAGGTAGGTTTCTATTCCCATTCCAGCGCTCCTTTTTTCCAGACATAGATATAGGCAATGATGAGAATCCCGACGAATATAGACATTGAAATAAAGCCGAAGATCTTTAATTCCTTAAAGACCACTGCCCACGGATAGAGGAAAACGATTTCGATATCAAAAATCAGGAAAAGCATGGCGATGATGTAGTACTTGATCGAGATCCTGCGGAAAGAGGAACCGTAAGTGGTCATGCCGCATTCGAAAGGCGCTTCCTTGATGAGCGTCTGTTTTCTCTGGCCCAGAAGATAGGAGGCGGTAATGGCAAAACAGGCAAAGATGACGGCAATGGCGAAATAAAAAAGGATGGGAAAATAATCGATCAGCATCATGCCCCCCTTGTGAAAAGTTTCTTCATCCGTGCAACAAACTACAAAATCGCCTATTTTTTGTCAAGAGAAATTTTGCCTGAAATGATCGATCAAGCAATATTTCTATTATTCAACTAATGAATTGATTTCATTAATTATTTTGTTTTCAATAAATGTCGAAATAAAAAACCCTTAAAAACTTCGTGAAATAATTAACATTATATTTGTTCCATTGCAATAATACTTGATCTATCGGCCGTTGCCCTGCTGATTACCCGCTAAATTTCTCTACTCGCACTGTTGAAAATTTCAAATCCGGAATCTTCGATTCAGGGTCAAGCACCGTATTGGTAAGAAGATTGACAGGAGCTTCTGCAAAGTGAAATTTGGCAAAGACCACCCCACTTGATACCTTATCCGTAATCTTCACCTTTGAAACAAAATCACCCCTCCTGCTCACAATCCTCGCCTGGTCCCCTTCTTTGATTCCAAGCTTATCTGCATCGGATGGGTTTATCTCCACAAGGCTTTCAGGGCACATCTCATTGAGGAGCCGGACTTTTCTGGTCATGCTGCCCGCATGATAATGGTAATAATCCCTCCCTGTGCTCAGAATAAACGGGTAATCCTTGTCCGGCACTTCAGGGGGAGGAGTATAATCGACAGGGACAAAGAGTCCTTTCCCCCTTACAATCTTACCCTTATGCAGGATAGGCGTTCCCGGATGATTCGTATCCGGGCATGGCCACTGGATGCCTCCGGATTCCAGTCGTGAATAGGTGATGCCGGCATACTGTGGAGTCACCTTCCTGATCTCCTCGAAGATCTCCTCCGGACCTCCATAATTCATCGGATATCCAAATGTTGAGGAGAGGTCACAGATGATCTCCCAGTCTGCTCTGGCTCCCTCCGGTCCATTGAGCGCCTTTCTCACCCTCTGAACCCTCCTTTCGGTGTTGACAAAGGCGCCGTCCTTTTCAAGGAAGCTCAGAGACGGAAGGACGACATGGGCGACCTGGGCTGATTCGGTGAGAAAGATATCCTGAACCACAAGCAGTTCCAACTTGGCATAGGCTTTTTTCAGGTGAGAAAGGTCAGGATCCGTAACCATAGGATTTTCACCCATGATATAGACGGCTTTAATCTTTCCCTCATAAGCCGCCTCGCTCATTTCGACCACAGTCAATCCCGGCTTCTCTGAGAGAGAAACTCCCCAGTGGCTTTCAAATTTATCCCTTAATTCCTTTAGAGCCACTCCCTGGTATCCCGGATAGACGGTTGGCAGGCAGCCCATATCACAGGCGCCCTGCACATTATTCTGGCCTCTAAGAGGATTGACGCCGCTACCCGGTTTTCCCAACTGGCCGCAGAGGAGGGCAAGGTTTGAGATCGCCTTAACCCCATCCGTTCCTTTTGAGTGCTGGGTGATCCCCATGCAGTAAAGGATGGCCGCATTTTTGGCCGAGCCATACATCCGCGCCGCTTTGATCAACTGATCTTTTGGAATTCCGGTGATCTTCTCCACAAACTCAGGAGTGTAGCGGGAAACCCTCTCCTTTACGGCCTCAAAACTCTCTGTATGCTGGTCGATAAATGGTTTATTATAGAGGTTTTCTTTGATGATGATGTGGGCCAATCCATTTAACCACGCAATGTCGTCTCCGGGCTTGGGTTGAAGCCAGAGGTCAGCCTCTTCCACCAGATCGATCTTTCTCGGATCGACGACGATGATCTTGGCGCCATGGAAACGGGCGCGATTCCTCAGCAACATTCCGATGACAGGATGGGTTTCAGTGGTGTTGCTCCCGGTCACCAGAAGGACATCTGCTTCCTTCAAATCAGCGATGGAATTGGTCATGGCTCCGGAGCCCAGTGTGGTGGCCAGACCGACCACCGTGCTGGAGTGTCAGAGACGGGCGCAATGATCGATATTGTTCGTTCCGATGGCCGCCCTGATGAATTTCTGAAAAAGATAGTTCTCCTCGCAGGTGACCCTTGCGGAGGCAAGACCGGCAATGCTGTCAGGACCATTCTTCTCTTTGATCTCCCTTAGCTTCCTCGAAACATAGGTCAAGGCCTCATCCCAGCTCGCCTCTCTCAACTTGCCATTGTCTCTGATCAAGGGGGTGCGGAGCCTTTCCGGGCTATTTACAAATTCATAACCGAACCTTCCCTTTACGCAGAGGACTCCATTATTTGTCCCCAGGCCTTCTTTTGTGGTGACTTTGATCATCCGGTTTCCGACCACATTCGCTTCGAGATTACAACCCACCCCGCAATAGCCGCATACGGTAGAAACCCGCTTCGTTTGCCAGATCCTTCCTTTGATCGAGCTGACATTCTCTGTGAGGGCTCCAACCGGACATGCGGCCAGACATTCGCCGCAGGAGATACATCTTTCGGGTTTTACGGCCTCGACTCGCGTATCAAAACCGGTCTCCTTAAGATCGAGGACCTCCCTGCCCACGATTTCTCTGCAGGTCCGGATGCATCGACTGCAGAGAATACAGCGGTTCGGATGATACTTGATGGCAGGCGTGGAATAGGTCTTATACTCTTTGACCGGTGCATCGACCTGATAATCCGCCTTTTGAATCCCATATTCATAGACATAATCCTGAAGATCACATTCTCCTCCCTTGTCACAGACCGGACAATCGAGGGGATGCTTCACCAGCATGAACTGCAGGACTTCCTTTCTTATCTCCCGAATCTTCGCGGTATCGGTTTCGATCACCATGCCATCAAGGGCCTGTGTGTTGCAAGCGGTGACAGGGTTTTCAAGACCCTGAACCTCCACCACACACATCCTGCAGAAGCCCGTTGGAATAAGGCTCTCCATGTGGCACAGCGTTGGGATGCGGAAACCGTTCTGATGGGCAATCTCAAGAATGGTTGCGCCTTCTTCTGTCTCAATAGCTCTGCCGTTGATGGTCATTCTCATTGTGATCTTCTCCTAAAAAAAATGAAGGTTTAATAAGATCATACGATCTGTCATCCTCGTTGTGATCGTTAAACCTTTGTGAAATATTTAATTTGCCCCTATTCAATAGAACAACCCAAAAAATTTGTCAAGCAAAAAAGAACGGGGTTCTAAAGGCGCATTGGGGTCAGGTCTTTAATCTTGACATTCTATTTCGAGTGGAGTAAAGTTGCTTTATGGTTAGGCCACTGAGGATTCAATACGCGGGGGCAGTGTACCATATCACCTCCAGAGGGAATGCAAGGAAGGCCATCTTCAAGGATGATAGAGACCGGAAGGTATTCCTCAATATTGTGGAGGAGGTCAAGGATCGATATCATTGGCTCTGTCATGCCTATTGTCTTATGGACAATCATTATCATCTTGTTATTGAGACCCAGGATGGGAATCTTTCAAAGGGGATGCGACAATTAAACGGTGTCTATACCATTCGTTTTAATAAACGGCATAATACCGTAGGGCATGTCTTTCAGGGAAGATACAAGGCCATTCTTGTGCAAAAAGAGACTCATTTGCTTGAGGTCTGCCGATATGTGACGCTGAATCCTGTCCGGGCCAAAGTAGTTGAGTCCCCTGAGCGATGGAGATGGAGCAGTTACCGGGGTATGGCAGGGATAGAGAAGCCTCATCCTTGCCTTACAACAGAGTGGCTGTTGGAGCAATTCGCCTCAGGGAGAAGGGAAGCCGAGAGAAAGTATAGAGGATTTGTGCATAATGGGATAAGTGAGCGAACCATATGGGATGATATTAAAGGCCAGAGTATCCTTGGGGAAGAAGATTTTGTGGATCAATTGATTGATTATGTGAGAGGATGTGAGGAGTCAAAGGAGATTCCGAAAGGCCAGAGATATATGAACAGGCCAAGTCTTGGAGATATTTTTAAGGATACAAAAGGAGAAAGAGGTAAAAGAAATAGAGGGATTGCGGATGCAGTTGATCGCTGGGGGTATAGTCAAAAAGAGGTGGCTGATCATTTAGGGCTACATTATTCTACCGTAAGCAGGTTGATTAACGAGAGAAACTTAAAATATCAAGATTAAAGCCCTGACCCCGTTGGGTGACCCCGCTGGGCACTTTAGTTGATTGACATTGACAGGGAGAAATATGAGCAAGCTTTTTGAAATGAGTAGGATTAATGGCATGGAATTGTCGAACCGATTTGTTCGATCGGCCACCTGGGAGGGAATGGCCGCTGCTGACGGAGCGGTCACCTCGAAACTGATTGAAACAATGATTGCCCTTGCCCGGGGCGGAGTGGGGTTGATCATCAGCGGTCACACTTATATCCGACCGGAGGGCCAAGCGAGCCCCTTGCAGCTTGGCATTTACAAGGACGACCTCATCCAGGGACTGCGAGAAATGACAAACGCGGTCCATGACAGCGGCGTGAAGATCATCATGCAATTGGCGCACGCCGGAAACTTTGCGGCCAAACACTTGACCGGGCAACCTCCCCTTGTCGTATCTGATTTCGAAGGATTGGCCTCATCACCCCGGAAGGAAATCACCGAACAGGGTATCCGGGAAATGGTCCGCTCTTTTGCGGATGCGGCCCGGAGGGCTAAATCAGCCGGTTTTGACGGGGTCCAGATTCACTCCGCCCATGGCTACCTTCTCAGCCAGTTCCTCTCTCCCGCGTTTAACAGGCGCAAGGATGAATACGGAGGAGATGTGCAAAATCGGGCGAGGATTCACCTCGAAATATACGAAGCCATCAGAAAGGTGGTGGGCCAAGACTATCCTGTTTTGATTAAGTTGAACAGCAGGGATTTTATAGAAAACGGTTTGAGTCTGGAGGACTCGCTGCAAATTGCCAAGATACTGGCCCGCGCAGGCATGGATGCTATCGAACTGAGCGGCGGTTTTATTACAGGCGGGAAACTCTCTCCCAGCAGGTCGGGAATCGACTCAGAAGAGAAAGAAGCCTATTTCAGGGAAGACGCGCGCGCCATGAAGAAAGAGACTGGTATTCCGTTGATTCTGGTCGGCGGCATGCGATCTTTTAATGTGGCTGAAAAACTCATCCAGGATGGGACTGCTGATTATATCTCCATGAGCCGGCCGTTGATCAGGGAACCGGATCTCGTCAATCGCTGGAAAGCAGGCGACCGGCGAAGAGCAGAATGCCGGTCAGACAATCTCTGTTTCAAACCCGGTTTGGATGGCGAGGGAATCTATTGCGTCGTCAAAAGCCGTGAGAAAAAAAATAGTTAATCAAGCCACTTTCTTTCAATCAAAACCTCTCCCTCTTTGGTTTGAAGTCCGAGATCCCCTCTTCCGACATCCTTGTGACTGAAAATAAAAATATCGCTGAGCTTGAAACGGTTTTTTAGCCTCTGGAGATTCTCATTCCTCTGCCCCTTCAGATTTGAGAGATCCTTCGGATGGCAGACGAAAACAGGCTTGGACCCATTCGGGTGATTTCGTAGCAGGTCTTCCGCCATATCGTGAAAGATGGCCGAATCGACGAGCTGATGCAAGGCGGGATGAAAGGGGCCTGCAACAAGATGTTCTTCCAGCTCCTTGGTTGGCTGAAGGCCAATCCGGGCAAGCGGCAGCGATGCTTTTTCTAATTTAAGCATTCCCTTTTTTAGCGACTGAATCGCCTCATCCAAGGATAAGGGAGAATATTCCCCATTCCTCCAGAGTTCTTCAAGCGGAGCGCCTCGGAGTACCAGTGTGGGGTGGATTCTCACAAAATCGGGCCGGAGGTCAACGATCCGGTCGAGGGAGCGGAGGAAATAGTCGCAGGTATCACCCGGAAGGCCGATCATCAAATGAACACCCACCTCGAACCCCCAATGCTTCAAACGTAAAATGGCAGAGGCAGAGTCGTTTGCACCATGGCCCCTCTTCGAAAGGATGAGGACCTCATCGAGCATTGACTGGACTCCAATCTCGACGGTCTTCACTCCATATTTCTTGAGTGTCGCAAGCGTCTCTTCGTTCAGAGCGTCTGGCCGTGTGGAGAGACGAATCGAGTCGATCCGGCCCGAAGAGAGAAAGGGTTGAACCTCTTTCAGATAGGAGACCTGATCTTCCAGGCTCATTGCCGTAAAACTTCCCCCGTAGAAAGCAACCTGTCTTTCTCGTTCCCCTGGGCGGGAGGAAAAATGACGCAGAGAAGCTTCGATGAATTCCCGGACCGATTGAGGAGAAGGAACCTCTGTGGCTGTTGCCTTTTGATTGCAGAAGAGGCAATGCTGACGACATCCCAGATGCGGAAGGAAGATAGGGAGGATGAGTGGAGTCATCATTTAAATCCTAAACTCGAAATTCTAAACTCTAAACAAACTCAAATGTCCAAAACACAAAACTTAAAAAAATAAAAATTTTAACTTTTAGATTTTGTATTTACGTAGAAAATAACTGCCTTCGTTCTCAGGCTGCTTTTTGAAAGGGTTCGAGAATGACCTTGAACCCCAGGCTCTCTAATCGCCTGATGTGATGGTTCTTAATATGAGTTACGTTTACTTGATCGAAGTAATTGGTACCCAGTTCATGATAAGGTACTTCGTCTTTCAAAACGTGATAGACGATTACAACAAGCGAGTGGACCAGGGCCACAATAGCCTTTTTCTTTCCTCGTCGAGGCACCAATCGGTGATACAAAGAATTCAAATAGGTATCTTTGGTTCGAGTTACCGCCCAGCCCCCTTCCAGCAAGACCCTGAACAACCATCGATCCCCCCGACGAGTTTTGCCGCTCTTGTGCTTCCCTGCGCTCTCATTGTTGCCCGGACAGACGCCTGCCCAGGAGGCCAAATGGCGATGGGTTGCGAAGCGGTTCATATCTACCCCAATCTCAGCCACGATCGCCTCAGCCACCCTCTGATCCACTCCGGGAATCGTCTTCAGAAGATCGACCTGCTTCGAAAAAGGGGCGATCTGATTCTCCACCTCCTTACTGAGTTGCTCAATCGCTTCGTCCAGGTAGTCCACATGCGAGAGAATTTGCCTCAACAGAAAGCCATGATGGGGACGAAAACGCCCCTTCAATGCCTCCCTCAAGAGAGAGAGTTTCTTGCGCAACTTCCCTCGGGCCAACTCTGCCAGCACTTCTGGATCCGTTCCCCCCGAAGTCAGCGATTCCAACATCGCTCGACCCGAAACGCCCATCACATCGGTCGCCACCGAGGAAAGCTTGATGTTGGCCGATTCCAACAGCTTGTGCAACCGATTCACCTCCCTGACTCGTTCATCGGTCAAGGACTTGCGATACCGCGTCAGGTCTCGAAGATCCCGAATGGGTTCAGGAGGAATAAAACTTCCCTTGAGCAGACCATGGCAAAGCAGATTGGCAATCCACTCACAGTCTTTCACATCGGTCTTACGTCCCGGCACAGCCTTAATGTGGGCGGCATTGACCAACAAGACCTCAAAATTTCCTTCCAGCAAATTGAAGATCGGCTTCCAGTAAACCCCGGTGCTCTCCATCGCGACATGCGTGACCTTATGGGTCAAAAGCCAATCGTGAAGCATGAGAAGCTCAAAGGTCATCGTCCCGAACGTTCGAATCTCTTTTGTAAGTTTCCCCTCCTCCCAAATCAATACGCAAGCCACAACGATCTTTTTGTGAACATCCAACCCGCAGCACCGTCTGTAAATAACCTCCATCCCTGTCTCCTTTCTTCGTTGTCTCCAGGGGATGTCTCACGATCGAAGAGTTTACGTGGCGTACTCCCCGGCAGCGCGGGGGTAACATTTAGGGGTGCCTCAAGACATCCTGGTCCAATTATTTGCGGGCTCGTTGGCACCAAATCCGAACCGACCTTCTTCCATGGAGATAACTTGAGACAGTATACCATAGATCCATTTTCATGTTTTGTGGAAGGCCAGGTGGCCATGAAAAATTATTTAGATTTAGAGTTTAGATCCCAAATGCCATAACATAGGTTACCCAGAATTGGTTTTAAGATGTGTCAATACATCGGTAACCCAGTTTATGGTTCAGTAATAATCGAGGAAGGGAACTTGTAGGGTAAACAAAGAGCCAGTTCCTGCCCCGAGTAAACTTGGATTTGGTGTAAAGCAGTAACAATTCTGGCACGAACGTAGGTGTAAATGAGATCCCTTGGCAACATGAAATGTTCTCCGAAGACATCCAAGACCTGGTCACTTCGGATAAATCGAATAAGGGAGATGGTTCCGTCGGGAATATTAGAAATCTCAGG
>JAGXTA010000005.1 GCA_018333535.1 Deltaproteobacteria bacterium
CCCCCAGACCATCCACCGACACTTCGAGAAGCGATGCGGATGGTCGCCACTCTTGGAGGCTTTCTTGGCCGCAAACGGGATGGTGAACCCGGAACCAAGAGCCTCTGGTTGGGGCTACAACGACTTGACGATCTGTCGTCGATGTGGAAACTGTTGACCACAACACCTATCTCCCATCCCTCTTCTTTCCCCCTTGTGTCCAGCAACCCAGGTTATGGGTAAGGATCAGTTTTACAAAGGGGGAAGTGTTTCTCCTCCCTTTGGCAAAGGGAGGTGGGGAGGGATTTAAAGAAGTCATTTATTACCTAAGGATTGAAGGAAATTCTCTCTTTCAATCCAGGTGTCATCACAGTCCTTCCCTCCCTGTCCACAATAAGACATTCCACCCCCTCGAGCCTCTGACACAAAGTGTATCCCTTTTCAGTCCCCAATACAAAAACCGCGGTGGCTAACCCATCTGCCATCATGCTATCTTTTGAGAGGATTGTAACACTCTGGCATCCATCTGCGGGGAAACCCTTTTTCGGGTTGAGGATGTGGTGATACCGTTTGTCCTGATGGAGAAAGAATTTTTCATAATCTCCCGAAGTGGCGATGGCTGAATCAGACACGGAGACCGTTGCCATGACCTTCTCGGCCGATCTCGGGTGCTGGATTCCGATTGACCAGGGTTGATTATTTTTAAAACCTTTGGTTCTCAAATCTCCGCCGGCATTGATGATAAGGTTCTTATATCCCAGAGAGGCTAAGATTCCGAAAGCCCTGTCAACGGCGTAACCTTTGGCAATTCCTCCGAGATCGATGGCCATTCCTTTCTTTTTCAAAAAGACTTTCCCATCGGATCGGGTTAAAAGATTCCTGAAATTGACCAGGTTTAAAATCTTCTTTACTTCTTTGGAAGAAGGAGGAGCTCCTCTTTCTCTGGCCTTCCTCCAGATCTGTATGAGGGGGGCGATGGTGATGTCAAATGCACCTTCGGAAAGTCCGGAAATCTTCTGTGACCTCTGAATCACCTCGAATGTCTCCGGAGAAACCTTTGCCCATTCCTTTCCGGCAGAGCGGTTAAGACGGGAGACATCGCTCGTCTCAATCCACGGGCTCATCAATTGCTCAATCCCCCTGATCTCTTGAAAAGCCTGGAGGCTGGCCTTTTGGGCTGCCTCTCCGTCTTCGCTGACAAGGGTAATTTCGATCACGGTCCCCATGGAGACCTGATGATACTTATGTAAATTTGTAGAATGGGAGGGAAGGGGATTAACGAGCAGGAGGAAGACAATGGGGAAAGTTAGATAAAAAAAATTTTTTCTCACAAAATTACACAAGGGATGTTCCCAATCATCTCCCTTTCCTCTGGAGGCTGTGTTGTAATTAGAGTCTGTTTATAAATGCACTTTTCTCGTCATGCCGGACTTGATCCGGCATCCAGAAAGTCTTGAAAGAACTGGATTCCGGCTTTCGCCGGGATGACGGCCTTTTTGGGAACCGTTAGTTTATAAACAGACTCTAATTAGCCATTCATCCTTCGACATGCTCAGGACGAGCGGCTAAGCGATAGATTTTTAACATGTCATAGTCCGTTCGTGGTGAGGCTCTCGAACCATGAACGGAATTGTGACACAGTCTCCTGGTGATAGAGGGCAGGGGGAACAGGCGATGGCCACCTCTACCTGACATAGCCTTCTTTCTTCAGTTTTTCAAAAATCTCTTTTGCCTTATCGAGGCTATCAAAAACCAAAGCCGCTGTGATGGTTGCTCCTGAGACAGAATCGACTTTGGCGTCGAAGGAGAAGGGTTTGAGGATCGATTTTCCGACGGTCCGGCTCTTCAATCTCTTGATGTCCTCATCTGTCCAATGGAGATTATCGATTTTAGTCAATTGGACAGGGACAATATCAATCACCTTTCCCGTTGAATCGAAGGTATAGATGAAAAAGGTGTCATGGCAGATATCACAGACGGCCCGGCGGCTTGCCAATTTTGAAAAGAAGTTTTCCTGCCGGCCTCCCAGATCGACCTTTCCGGCATAGATCGGGTCGCCATCCTTGAGCGCGATCTTTTCGATATGAAGGACTTTTCCGCCGGATGCCTCCATTCCCTTTCTTGCCCCTTTTAATATCTCTTCTTCTGTAAGGGGAGGTTTCAAGGCATCGCCTTCATAGATGGCGCCCTTCTTTGGTTTCAGAAGGGCGAGGTTATACTGGAGGACGACTCTTGTTTCAGCAAGGACATTTTCCGCCGATTCGGTCAGACCCAGATGGGTGCTTACCACCACTCCGTTTCCCCGTGCATCCTTTCTCACCCAGATGGTGAAAGGCGTTCGAGGGCCTCCGAGAGCCATATGGGCATCGAATTTTGGATCGCTGAAAATGGGATAGGGGATATGATACTCCTTTCTGAAGGTTTCCACTTCTTTAGGGGTATTGCCAGCTGCGATTCCGATCATCTTCACCTTCCCCTTTAATTTGGGATCCTTCTCGATGGATGAATATAATTCAGTGAAGATCGGGGCCTGCCTCTGGCAATTGACGCAGTAGGTGCTGAGCAATTCTACGAGGATCAACTCTCCTTTGATCTCCCGAAAAGTAAACTTCGCCTTTTTGGGTATCCCGAGGTAAGTTTGCTCCTCCCTGGTAAGAGGCTGGGTGAAGGTAACATTAGGGAAGGGGATGGCAAAACCAATCTGCTTGGTTTCTGCCACGGCAGATGGAGGGAGGTAAAAAGCAAGTAGAGAAACAATCCAAAGGGTGCGAAGTGGTTTTCTCATGGCGGTTTTGACTCCCCAAATCATTAATAAAAAGCAGTAATGATAAAAAGGTACACTAAAAGGTGTACGAATGCAAAGACAAAAATTGTTCATCGAACAGGAGGGGAAGAAGGCAGAAATAACAAATTACCAACGCCTATCGCCAATTGACTACCCAATGAAGAAAATAGTTGGTATTGGCAATAGAACGACAAGGCTGGTATAATAACCCCGAGGCGGATGAGGAAATCATCAAACCGAGAAGGGAATATGGCAGGAAAAGTCAGCGAGTCGACATTGAAAGTCATTCTACTCCATTATACCTCCCATCCGGAAGAGGTTGTGGCGATGGCAGCAAAGCTCTGCTACAGTCCTTCAGACCTCAAATCATTGAAGAAGAGGATTAAGACCAAAGACCAGAAGAGTTTTGTTGAAAAACTGATGAAGATGGGCCACATGAGTTCCATCGAACATGCCTCCTTCACCTTTGCCATCGAGGGAATATCAAGAGCCTGCAGTCACCAACTGGTGAGGCACCGGCTTGCCTCCTACTCCCAGCAATCGCAGAGATATGTCAGTGAAGCGATGGGTTTTAATTATATCATCCCTCCAACGATTAAGGCGGATAGGGAACTGAAGAAATATTTTAAAGACTTCATGGTCCAAGCCCAAAGAGCATACAATAAGATCACCACAAGGCTCCATGAAAGAGGGATCCAGGGGGAACTGGCCAATCAGGATGCACGGTTTGTCCTTCCCAATGCCGTGGAGACAAAGATCATGGTGACGATGAACGCCAGGGAGTTGTTACATTTTTTCAGGATGCGCTGCTGCCGCCGATCCCAATGGGAGATCCGACAGGTGGCGGAGGAGATGTTAAAAATAGGCAGGAAGGTGGCTCCCAAGATATTTGAGAGAGGAGGCCCAGCCTGTCTTTTCGGCCCATGTCCCGAGGGTGAGTATAGCTGTGGAAAAATGAAAGAGGTGAGAGAACAATACCTAAAAAGGAGGGTTAAATATGGAGCAGTGGCAGCAGTGGTTTCACGAGAAGCAGGTTGAAAGGACGATTAACGCATTGAAGAAAAATAACTTCGAGGCTGTCTTTGTCCCGGATTCCAAATCCGCCTGCGAAGAAGTGATGAAGCAGATACCGGATGGAGCCACTGTCGGAGTGGGAGGATCGGTCACCCTCGGGCAGATTGGATTACTGGAGGCTCTTGGCAACCGAAAAATCCGCTTCATCTGGCCCATGCGTCAGGGAAAGACGCCGGAGGAAGTCCTTGATCTGGTGAGGCAGTCCTTTTCAGCCGACCTCTTTCTCTCAGGCACGAATGCCGTGACCGAGGATGGAAGGCTTTTCAATGTCGATGCTTCTGGCAATCGGGTCGGGGCGATGCTCATGGGGCCTAAAAAGGTGATCATCGTCTGCGGGGTCAATAAGATCGTAAAGGATATTGAAGCGGCGGAGAAGAAGCTGAAAGCATGGATTGCTCCCCAGAATGCCAAACGGCTCGGCAGGAAGACCCCCTGCGCAGAGACAGGGGTGTGCGCGGATTGCAAATCTCCTGATCGAATCTGCAATATCTATGTCACCCTGGCAAAAAAACCGAGCCGAAATGAAATGACAATCATTTTGGTGGGAGAAAGTCTGGGAATCTGATCCAGAATTGCGGATTTCGCCTGCCCGCCGAACCTGCCTTCGCCGAAACGCTCCGTGCAGGCAGGCAAGTTCTTTGGCAGGCGGGGAATGCGGATTGCGGAATCCTAAAACACATAGCGCTGAGAGCAGAGTGCATAGCGTAAATGATTTTGGCTTTAGGTAACCTCTAATAATTCCCAATTTGTCACTCCCGCCCCATAACAAGTACGGGATAAACTCCGGCGGGAGTCCAGTAATGTCAAAAACTTATGGATTCCTGCTTTCGCAGGAATGACATTTTTAGAGATAACTTTTACTCGTATGCGCTATGCTCTCTGCTCTTTGCTTAAAACGATGCGGGCATCCACGGCTATTGCCCCTTTCTCCAATGCCATCAACGGATTGAGATCGATCCCTTCGATTTGTGGAAAATCGATCATCAATTGTGAAAGCCTAAGCAGGTTTTCAATCAGCGCCTCGATGTCCAGAGGTCGTTCTCCCCGGACTCCTTTGAGGATGGCGGAGGATTTTAACTCCGAAACCATCTCTTCTGCTTCGGAGCGATTGATGGGAGCCACCCGAAGGGAGGTCTCCTTCAGAACCTCGACATAGATTCCACCCAGGCCAAAGAGGATGACCGGACCAAAGGAGGGATCCCGTTTGGCCCCCAGGATGACTTCTTTTCCCACGGAGATCATCTTTTGAAGTAGCACACCGGCCCTATTCCCCGGATTCAGGCTCATCACCCTGTCATAGGCCTCTTCCGCCTTTTTCAGAGAATCGATATGGAGAATCACTCCGCCCACATCCGATTTGTGTGAGATTTCCGGAGAGATGACCTTCATGGCTGCTGGAAATCCGATCTTTTCAATGGCCTGCCCCAAATCTTCCTTTCGATGGACCATCTGATAGTCGGCCACGGAAATGCCACAGGCCTGGAGGACTTCAATGGCCTCGGGAAGGAGAAGGTCCCTTTTCTCTCCCATTGCTTGTTGAAGAATTGAAGCGACGCGGCTCTGATTGATGGGATAGGAAGGAGGATGCTCCTTTGAAGTCGTCAATCTACGGTAATGATCCCTTGAGATGGCCAGAGCCGTTAAGGCATCCTCCGGTTCTGTAAAGATCGGGTAATCGAGGGCTCTCTTGATATAAGCCAGCTCTTCCTCATCGGTATTGTATTGAAGGGCAACCGGTTTCTGATAACGGGAAGAGAGCTCCTTGACAGCCTGGACAAATTTTCTGGAAGGCTCTTTCTCCTCAGCCGTTGCCCCATGCTGGAAAAGGATTCCGTGGACCACCGGGAATCTAAGAGCCTGTTCGAGGATGCTCGTGTAGAGGTCGAAGTTGAAGAGGTCTCCGAGATCGAGAGGATTGGTAGGCTGGATCACCTTTGCCCGAAAGAGACTATGGAACTGCTCCTGGAGTTTTGGGTCAGGGGGAAGAAGTCGAAATCCGTGCCGTTCTGCTGAGTCCGCGGCCACCACACCGATCCCTCCGGAGCGGGAGATGATTACGAGGTTTTTCCCTTTGCAGGGTGGCAGAGAAAGGATCTTCACGGCATTCACAAAGGACCGGAAATCCTTTGTGCGGATGATGCCAGCCTGTTTCAATGCGGCTTCCACGACCCTGTCGTCGTTGGCTAAGGCCGCGGTATGAAACTTTGCAATCTGGCGGCTTCCCTCTCCGGTGTTGGCCTTGTGGATGATAATGGGTTTGGAGGTGGAGTGGGCAATCTCCATCAATTCCCTTCCCCGCTCAAGGCTCTCAAGGTAGAGCCCGATGATCTCTGTCTGAGGATCCTCGATCAGATACTTAAGATAATCAATCTCACTGAGGTCCAGCTTATTTCCCATGCTCACCATTTTTGACAAGCCCACATTAGCGCTGATCATGTGGTTTGCATAGGAGAGAAGGACTCCTCCGCTCTGGGCCAGAATGGAGAGTTTGCCTTTGCTCACCGGTCCCCTCTTCAGTTTGACAA
This sequence comes from Deltaproteobacteria bacterium, assembly GCA_018333535.1. Classification (GTDB taxonomy): domain Bacteria; phylum Desulfobacterota; class BSN033; order BSN033; family UBA1163; genus RBG-16-49-23. The sequence continues at coordinate 6,364 of JAGXTA010000005.1, forward strand.
AGGGGACGACAAAGCCATTATCAACATTGGTAACTCCGATTCCGTTCGGTCCCACGACTCGGATTCCCCATTTTCGGGCAGTCTGAAGAACGGTTTGCTCAAGCTGGCCTCCTTCTTCTGAATATTCTCTGAATCCTCCGGTTTCAATAATGGCCCAGGGAATCTTTTTACGCCCGCAGGCTTCTACGAGATCCGGCACGGTTTGAGCAGGCGTGAGGATGACGGCCACATCGATGCCATCGGGAAGTTGATCAACGGAGGTGAGGATCCGACGTCCAAAGAGGATGCCTTCTTTTCTTCCGACCAGATGGATTTCCCCATTGAACTTAAATTCAAAGAGATTTTCTACAATGTTTCTCGCCAGATTGTCCGGTCTTTCTGAGACACCGATCACCACCACTGATTTGGGATAGAAGAGTTTGTCCACTTTTGTATCTCCTTTGGAGAAAATCATATCCTCAAACGGGGTGGTTTTCAATAAGCAAGAGATGAAAATTTGTAAAATTTTATAGACAAAAGAGGCCAACACTGGTAAAAATTAACTTTAGGAGACCCGATCCCAATCAAATACGGATTTCGTCTATTTAATGTTAGGGCATAGAGAGAGTAAAGAATGTTCAAGGCGTTCACATTTTTTATACTTTTCTTTTTGGCTGGCTATCCCAATGTCATTCATTCTGCGGAGTTTTCCTCAGATGCGCCGGAATATTTTCGAGATTCAACCAGGCCGTTCAAAGCCGCAGACTCGTACGAGCACGCTTTACACATTTGGAAAACTCCGGAAGACATTAATGCATGGATCGCTGCCAATTTCTCATACGACACGGCGCGAGCAATGCGACTTTCTGAATCCCAAAGAACAAAGAATGAGCAGTTCTCAATTTACCACCCCGTTGAATTCTTCAAAACGAAGACCGGTGTGTGCGTCGATTTATCACGGTTTAGCGTTGAAACGCTCAGATATATCGATCCGCAGAGCGATCCGAAGTATTTGATGATCGAGTTCAATCCGATTCAAATTAAAGGGAATACGCTTCGTTTGCATTGGCTGGTTCGTTTCAAGCGCGATGGCAAAACCTATTTTTTTGCTGACTCGAAACGCCCTGGTCATATTGCCGGTCCATACAATGACACGCAAGCATTTATTAATGAATATGAGCAATATAGGGGGCGAAAGATCATTGCTTTTAGGGAATTGGTGTCGTATCAAAAGCAGCGGCGAACTCAAGCACTGCAGCTGCCAGCAACAAAAAAGCCCTAACAACCGCAATAACCTGACGCGGATTAACCGGGTTAGGTTTTGGGATTTGTTATTCCCCGCGCAGGTGATGCAAATCGTTCGGCGAATAAAAATATGGGGTTGCCTACCACTCTTGAAGTGAGATATCATCTTGGTAGGGTGATCGCATGAAGATCGAAATTGAGAGAGAAGAGGATGGGCGCTGGATTGCTGAAATCCCAGACCTTCCTGGAGTCATGGTCTACGGCGATAGTCGGAACGAAGCTATCTCAAAGGCGGAAGCATTAGCCTTGCGAGTCCTGGCTGACCGGCTTGAACACGGGGAAGAAATTCCAGAGCTTAAGGAAGTGTTCGCGGTTTCAGCATGAACCGATGGCCATCTACCAAATCCCATACAGTCCTCGCTGCCTTGCTTCGCATTAGTCGTTGTTGGGGACGGGTTCCTATTTCCTACCGACTCGTTAAATTTTAACTTTCAACGTCTAATTTTGCCCCTATTGACTTTTCGTATGCTCACGTGCATAATTGTAATACAATAGCATCAGGAGGTGCTCCATGACTACAGCAATATCAATTAGACTTCCCCAACCCCTTGCGGATCAATTAGAAAACATAGCCAAAGAAACTGAAAGACCACGGTCGTTCATCATCCAAAAAGCTCTGGAGTCCTATATAGAAGACTACGCGGATCTCCAGGTGGCATTGGACCGACTCCATGATAAAACAGACCCGGTTATTTCAGGCAAAGATTTGAGGAAGTCCCTTGGCTTATAATATCGTTTACAAGAAGTCAGTCCGGCGAGATCTGAAGAAGCTTTCCAAGGCCGAATCTCAACGCGTTCTAAACCAAATTGAGGAAGAACTTTCAGAAAATGCTGATACCTATCCAGTTCTCAAGGGGCCGTTTGCAGGTTTGCGAAAATATCGTATCGGAGACTACAGGGTAATCTATGCCATTTTAGGAGATGATGTCCTTGTGCTCAGAATCGGTCACAGGAAAGAAGTCTATAAGAAAAAAATTTAACAAGTTGCTCAAGGGAAGCGCGGCATAAAACCACCTCACCCTTTTTCGGTTCAAAATCTTCTTTCCCTTAAAATCTGCTGGTGCAATTCTTCGAAATCCTTTGGAGGGATTGCATCCGACTTTCTCACCAGTTTGACGGCTGAGGTGGGGCAGGGGACAGCACAGACCCCGCAGCCGATACACCATTCTTTATCCACAACCGGAAAATCGCCTTCCATTCGGATTACCTTGACGGGACAGATGTCAACGCATGCTCCGCATCCTGTGCACAGGTCCTGATCCGTCTCCCTGAGAAAGTAGGTGGCCATCAGAACATCCCTCGGAATCTTCTTTCTCCGGATCGTCCCCACGGACCAGCAACAACAGCCGCAGCAGTTGCAGGTATGTTTGATCCCTTCACGAGCATTGTCAACCATATGGACCAGGCCGGCTTCTTCGGATTTCCGGATAATATCAAGGGCCTCCTGTTTTGTGATCTCTTTTCCTATCCCTTGCTCAATCAGATATTCTGCGAGCTCGTCATACTTGATGCAGTTCTCAAGAGAGTGGTTACATTGCCTCTTCCCTAACAACTGGGCGGTTGCCCGGCAGGGGCAGTTGACCAGAGCGATCTTGCGGACTTTCTTAATCAGTTCTTCCATCATCTCGAATGGGAATACGGCATGGCTTTCGGGTTCAAACGATGGAGTTGCAGGGACATAACGGAATGCCTTTGTCTCAGTCTCTCCGTAAGCTTTCCGGAGTTCCTCATTCTTGGCATATTTACTGATCAGTTCCGCCATCTTTTTTGCATTTGGAGTATCGACTCCCTGCCAGAAGAAGGTCTGGGGAAAGCCGTATCCAAATTGCTGAAGGGCATATCCCATCTCCCGGTTCTTCAACCGTTTCGAATAGAGGAGACCCCGCTGAGCCAGATTGGATAGGATCTGCTCCACTTGATCCTGCGGGATGCTCAGATGGGGTGTGATCTTTGACACTGGGGCTGGCTCAAAAGGGATCGTTTTTGTGGGAATGGCCAAAGCCACCTCCGCCTCCTGAGGAGTGAAGTTTTCCCTGAGGATTTCAAGAAGCTCTTCCTTCTCGGGATAACCCATACCCAGGGAGGCAAGATGTTTTGCAAGTTTATGATAAATGGTTTCTCTCATAGAATCACTCCCTTATGATAAAGATCTATTTGCAAAAAAAAGAGCAGGGACGTTATTATCCTGCTCTTTTTTTATATCGGGAGGAATAGTAAATTGTCAACCAGGATTCAAGACATTTCAATCTTGGCTGTATTTCTTTAAATGTTTAACGAGGATGATGAGCATTAAAGGGATGATTGCACCGACTACGGCAACCGCTCCTCCAACAACATAAATGCTTGGGCCTATGTCTTCGACCGTCCGTACGACCTGCATCACGGCAATGGAAACCATGGCTGCCAGGATGCACATCAGGATAATGATACTTACGATGTTAGCGGCGCTTAATTTGATATTCATGGCTCCCTCCTTTTATCGGATGATGACAGAAATGAAAGATTCATTTGTGTCTAATCTCATGGTCAGCCAGTCAACCAAAACTTAGAATTTCCCTTAGCCTTATTTCTTCACAACCACAGGCTCAAGCCCTGGAACCGTGACCTCTTCTTGGGTTGCTTTTTCCTTCTTTAAGGCCATGGTGACCGTGGTTCCGATGAAGCTGAAGAAGAGGATTGCAGCTGGAACCAGCTGGAGAAGAATGATCACCGCACCAATGGCCACAAAGACCCAGAGGGTGGCCCCCGCCTCTTTCAGCTCAACAGACCGGGCAAACGCTGGAGTGGCAAGAAGCGCCATCACTGCTCCCATCATCCCTGCTTTTAACATTTCTCTTTTTCTCATGATTTGTTCCTCCCTTTTTTTGATTTTATTAACTTCAACCTCTTATACTGCATTCTAAATGCCAACGTTAACATTTTTGACTTATATTTTTTAACAAATTGATTTTATTAAGTTTTTTACTAAAGAAATGAAAGACAAAAAATTGGCCCCACCCATATCTGTATTTTTTAACTATACATAAAGCAGGGTTGGCTGCGGGATATTTTATATAACCAATTGAAACATAAATGAATTTAATGAATAAAATTAATATTCGCCTTTATTCTTTTTATATTCATTTGATATTTCTTCCCGGTATGAGACTTTAAGGTTAGCTTGAAAGGAGTTGCCAAAAGAGTCTGATTTAAATTTCTGAAAAGGGTTGACGGTTTGAAAGGATTGAATTTATAATTAAAGAAATTTATGAAAGGTCGCTTCAATTTCTGATTACACCGATTAGGATCTAATTACACAGATTAGAGTCCATTGAAATTAAATAAAAACCCGTGTAATCGGGTTTTGAAATCTGCGTAATCAGGGAGCGAAAATTAGTTTTTTAGAGCTCTCTAAAAAAATCTTGGGGGATTTCTATGTGGGACTATACGGAGAAGGTTAAAGATCACTTCTTGAATCCAAGAAATGTAGGAGAAATTGAGAATCCGGATGGAGCGGGTGAAGTGGGTTCGCTTGCCTGCGGGGATGCCCTGAGGCTCAGTTTCAAACTGGACGAACAGAAGAGAATCAAGGAGGCAAAGTTTAAGACCTTTGGTTGCGCCAGCGCCATTGCCTCATCCTCTGCCCTGACGGAGATGATCAAGGGAATGAGCCTTGAAGAAGCGGAGAAGGTGACCAATCAGGATATTGCCAATTTTCTTGGAGGACTTCCTGAAGAAAAGATGCACTGTTCGGTCATGGGAAGGGAGGCCCTTGAATCCGCCATAGCCAACTATCGCGGCCAGAAGGTAGTCAAAGAGGATTTTGAGATCGTCTGCAAATGTTTCGGCGTGACGGATCGGGAGATTATCAAGGCGATTCGGGAGAACGACCTCAAAACCGTGGAGCAGGTGACCTATTATACGAAGGCGGGCGGGGGATGTGCTCAATGCCATCCGAAGATTGAAGCCATCATCGAAAAAGTGAGAAAGGAGATGGAGAAAGAAGGGCTGACCCCGAAGCCTGAGAAGAGGAAGCTGACGAACATTCAGAAGATCAAACTGATCGAGGAGACGCTGGGAAGGGAGATCGTTCCAGCGTTGAAAGCGGACGGGGGAGATATCGATCTGATCGATGTGGATGGGAGCAAGGTCTATGTCGCGCTGAGGGGGAAATGCTCTTTCTGCCCCAGTTCGGAATTTACATTGAAACAGTATGTCGAATCGAAATTGAAGGAGTTCGTGAGCGATGATATCGTCGTGGAGGAGGTCAAACCGTGAGGACTGTTTATGTGGATAATAATGCGACAACCCGGGTAGCTCCAGAAGTGGTGGAGGCGATGCTGCCTTACTTCTCGGAGTTTTATGGAAACCCCTCCAGCATGCATTTCTTCGGAGGACAGGTTCAAAAGCAGGTGAATGAGGCGAGGGAGAAGGTCGCTGATTTTTTAGGAGCGGAGCCTTCGGAAATCGTCTTCACGAGCTGCGGAACCGAAAGCGATAATGCGGCCATCTTCGGGACTCTCGATTCTTATCCCGAAAAACGCCATTTCATCACCTCTCGCGTAGAACACCCTGCGGTGATGAATGTATCCTCCTATTTGAGCCGGAAGGGATACCGGACCACAGAGATCTCGGTGGATCGCGAGGGGCGGTTGGATCTCGATGAATTGAAGGAATCGATTACGGATCATACGGCGATTGTCTCCATCATGTATGCCAACAACGAGACCGGAGTGATTTTTCCCATCGAAGAGATCGGCCAGGTCGTGAAGTCAAGTGGAATCCCTTTTCATACCGATGCGGTCCAGGCTGCCGGGAAGATTCCCCTCAATATGAAGAAGGCGACGGTGGATCTGCTTTCCATCTCCGGCCATAAACTCCATGCACCCAAAGGGGTCGGAGTCCTTTATGTGCGGAAAGGAACCAAATTTTCTCCTTTCATGATCGGCGGCCATCAGGAAAAAGGCAGAAGGGGAGGGACAGAGAACGTCCCCTATATCATCGGCCTTGGGAAAGCATGTGAGCTGGCGAAGAAACATCTCGAAGATGAAAATACGCGGGTCAGGGCATTGAGGGATTATCTCGAGGTAAAAATTTTAGAGAAGATACCGAATACATTGGTCAATGGAGACCGGAACAATCGCCTGCCCAATACCCTGAGCGTCAGTTTTGAATATGTGGAGGGGGAATCGATCCTTCTGTTGCTTTCCGATTTGGGGATCTGCGCTTCATCAGGGTCCGCCTGCACCTCCGGTTCACTCGAACCTTCACATGTTCTCAGGGCGATGGGCGTCCCCTTTACAGCGGCCCACGGTTCCATCCGTTTCAGCCTTTCGATTTATAATACCAAAGAAGAGATGGACTATATCGTCGAACATCTCCCGCCCATCATTCAGAGGTTGAGGGACATCTCCCCCTTCTGGAAAGACTATTTAAAAAGCCAGGGGAAGGGATAGGAATTCAGGGCAGGTACGATTAGAAAACCTCCCAACTATTTCAATTGGAAGATCTCTTCAGGTCATTACCCCCGAACTTCAAAAGATAGTTTTTCAATCTTTCTTTGGTTTTCATTGACAAAAAGTAGTTGAATGTGTAGGATTTTTTTTTATAAATCACCCCTTGCAGTTCAATAATCGTTAGGCTGAGAAAATATGTCATTTAGGTTAAGATACATAGGCCAACTATCTTAAGAGTCGGGCCATATCGTTTTTTCTTTTATGCAGGGGATAAGGATGAACCTCTCCATATTCATGTTGAACGTGATGATAAGGTTGCCAAGTTTTGGCTTGACCCTGTCAGGCTGCAAAGGAGCGGAGGATTTGGCAGGACAGAGATCGCCAAAATCCACAAGATCATTGAACAAAATCGGACTAAATTAATGGAGACATGGGATGAGTATTTCACCGATTGAAATTGAACTTCCAAGAGCTGAACACGCAAGGGTAACCAATGATACTTTAATTGTCGATCTAAGTGATGGGAGAACAATCTCGGTTCCTTTGGAATGGTTCCCACGCTTATTACATGCAACTCATGAGGAGCGAAGTCATTGGAGGCTAATAGGTAGAGGGCATGGAATTCATTGGGAAGAGATTGATGAAGATATAAGCGTAGAAGGATTGTTGGCTGGTAGACCATCGGGGGAAAGCCAGCGTTCTTTCAAAAAATGGATAGAGCAACGGCAATCTTGCTTAAGGCGCTCAACTGGACGCGCAAAAACAGCGCGCCAGTCAGTTTAGTCATTAAACTTGATTTCAATTGTAAATCTCCAGATCGTATAAAATGCCTTTTCTCATCTTTAGAGGTGAAAGTCACCGAGGAGGTTCATCAAATCCTAGTTTTAAACCTAGAGTTTTTGCTTCCATGCCATACAGTTAAGGAGCTCCTGACATAACCCGCCCCCACCTCTTCCGATAATAGCCGCCCAAGACAATTCAGCAGTGTCTCTTTTTCTTCCTGAAGTTTTTACTTCCCAAAAACCAAGGAAACGTGTATATTACACCCGTAAATCAAAGCATTCCTGAAGTTCTCAAATTTTTGAATTTTTAGGTTCCCTATTTGGTTCCGGCTATGCCGGGTTAGGAATTGGAGCAAGTAAGTACAAGTTGCCAGGGGATTCATAAAATCCCAGTAGTAAAACCTTGGGGTTCTTCCCTCTTTGCCCTACAATTAACGTGGTGATCTAAGGTCTCTTATTTTCATGACACTTATTCTCATGAAAATGGGGAACGGGAATATTGATTAAAACCCTGGATTCCCCTGCATCAGGTGCGGGGCAGGCTAAACCAAGTCTGGAATGATAAAAGAGAGGGTGAGATGGAGATTCGTGGACTCACTGCGCTGGTGACGGGTGGCTCTGGTTTTATCGGAGGGCGTCTGGCGGAGCGGCTGGCTACTGAAGAGGGAGTGTGTGTCCGCGCCATGGTTCGAAATCTGAAAAAAGCGGAGCAACTGCGGAAATTTCCGCTGGAGATTGTTCAAGCAGATCTGCTTGATTTGGATTCGTTACGTGATGCGGTCAATGGATGCGATCTTGTATTTCATTGTGCCGCTCTGGTCCGGGAGACCGGAGACCGGAATGCATTCTTTCGAACCAATGTTGAGGGCACGGAAAACATTCTCAAAGCCTCGAGCGAAGCCGGAGTCAAAAAATTCATCCACTTCAGCAGTGTGGCCGTGTATGGAATGAATCCGCCAGAGCGAACGGATGAAACCACAGCCTCCCAACCGTGCGGGAATCTCTATTGCGACACAAAAATTGCCGCGGAGAAGGCCGTGTGGGCCGCTCATCAGGAGGGAAGGCTTCCCGCTGTCGTGATTCAACCTGCCAATGTGTATGGGCCGCATTCCAACCCGTGGACCATTCGTCCCATCAAGCTGATCAATTCAGGCCAGATGATCCTCATCAATGGGGGGACGGGCCTCTGCAACTATGTCTATATCGATAATCTCATTGATGCGACACTGGTCGCAACCAAACGCGATCCATCCGTAGGACAGGCCTATTTGGTCAGCGATGGGAATGTCGTGATGTGGAAGGAATTCTTCGGATGCTACGCTCGGATGGCTGGAAAGCCGAACCTCCGATCTGTTCCTGAGTGGCTTGGGAGAACCATTGCCCTCGGGATGGAGATCGGTTCGAAATTTTCTAGCAAACCTCCCAAAATCTCACGCGAAGCCATCCGATACCTGACCCGGCAATCGCGCTTCAGCATCGAAAAAGCGAAGCGCGAACTGGGTTATCAACCACGTTTTTCTCTCGAAGAGGGAATGAGACTGACCGAACAGTGGTTAAGAGAGGCGGGGTATCTTCCTAAACCAGACCAAAGAAACCAACCTTATGGATTCTAAAGCCAGTCATTTTTCGTATTCTTGAATTTATTTCTTCTTCGGTTGGCTACGGTGAGAGAGGCACAAGGTTTGCAGGTCGGCCTCCATGCCACCCTGATCTTCGAGATCGAACGGATTTCGGTCCAGGAGAAGAAGCGAGTTTCCATTCTTGATGGTCTCGTAAAAAGTCGAAAACCAAAGAAAATGTCATGCTGAACTCGGTTTCGAGTCGTACCGACTTGGTTCAGCATCTAACAAAATCAAGAACTTACGAGACCCTGAAACAAGTTCAGAAGAAGGGTGACAAATTGGGACTTTTTATGAGACCATCATTCTTGACATACACTTTTTTTTTGATAAAATATGTATCAAAGAATGAGAGGGAGGAGAGACATGAAACGGACCAATATTGTCATTGACGAGCAGCTCATAGCCGCTGGATTGAAAGCGACTGGGATTAAAACCCGCAAAGCGCTGGTGGATTACGCCTTGCGTGACCTGCTTCGTCGTGAATCTCAGAAAAGGATTCTGGCATTGAAGGGAAAGGTCAAATGGGAGGGTGATTTGTCATCGATGCGTAAAGGAAGAGTTCGGTCATGATATTAATTGATACGACCGTCTGGATTGACCTTTTCTCAGGACAGGGTACTCCTCATGTGGCCGCCCTTGAATCGCTCATTGCTCGTAGAGAAGATATCTGTTTATGTGGGGTCATTCTTACAGAGGTTTTACAGGGAATACGAGATGATCAAGAGTATGCTAAGACACAAACCATCTTTTCCGACCTTTTGTACCTGCCGATGACTCGTGAGACATTTCTGCTGTCAGCTCATATCTATCGGTCTCTCCGGATACAGGGCATCACCATAAGAAATTCGATTGATTGTATGATCACCGCCGTGGGCATTGAGAACAAGGCAGCCTTGCTCCATCATGACAGAGATTTTGACCTTATTGCAAAACATTTTGATTTGAAAATCATGAACTTATCAATCTGATTGAGGTAGTTAAATATGCAGCTTAAATTATCCAATTATTAAACTTACTCGCCTAACCCTGAAAAGACTTCTAAAATATGATTTCGTCAGAAGACCTTCAAATCCAACTTCAAAAAGCATTAGCAGAATGTGCCTCATTAAGGGAGGAAAATAGAAAATTAAAGAAACTTCTTGGTCTGTCTTCTGGTAAAATTGTTCCACCTCCCAAATTTATCATTTCAGAACCACCAAGCCCATATACTGCCACAAGCCGTACAATCACCCATAACTCCTCGATAGAGGATCAGATAAATCTTTTCCGTTCTTTGTTCCGCGGGCGGGAAGATGTCTATCCCGTCAGGTGGGAAGGCAAATATGGAAATTCCGGATACTCTCCTGCGTGTGCAAACGAATGGAAGCGTCCCTTATGTGGTAAGCCCAAAACAAAATGTGCAGATTGCGAAAGCCGGGATCTCTTGCCAGTAACAGATGAAGTCATTAGAGGCCATCTCATCGGGAAACATATTATCGGGGTCTACCCACTTTTATTGGATGAAACTTGTTGGTTTCTTGCCATAGATTTCGATAAAAAGACCTGGCAGGAGGATGTAACCGCTTTTCTTGAAGTTTGCAGAGAGATGGGTATATCTGTGTCGCTTGAGCGGTCTCGGTCAGGGCAGGGTGGTCATGTTTGGATGTTCTTTGACCGGCCGGTTCAGGCTTCCATGGCCCGGAAATTTGGCTGCACAATCCTGACCCGTGCCATGGAGCAGAGGCATCAAATTGGTTTGGATTCCTATGATCGGTTCTTCCCAAGCCAGGATACTCTCCCCAAAGGTGGGTTTGGGAATCTCATCGCACTTCCCCTGCAATTTGCTCCTCAAAAGAAAGGCAACAGTGTTTTTATAGATGAAGGTTTCGAAACCTACCCTGATCAGTGGCGATTCCTTTCGACAATCAAGAGAACCCAATGGGACAACGTAGAATCTATTGTCCGGGAAGCATCGAGAAATGGAGCCATCATTAATGTTCGCATAAGTCTGACCGATGGGGAAACTTCTGAAGACCCCTGGACTTTACCGCCCTCAAAGAAGAGAATTGAAAAACCCATTCAAGGCCCCTTTCCTCAATCCGTTCGGTTGGTCCAGGGCAACCTGGTCTATATTGAGAAAAAAGGGTTACCCCAGGCCATGCTAAACAAATTGATTCGTCTTGCCGCTTTCCAGAACCCTGATTTTTACAGGGCTCAGGCCATGCGGCTCTCCACATTTGGCAAGCCACGAGTCATTGGTTGTGCAGAAGATTTTACCGATCATATCGGCCTTCCGAGAGGGTGTCTCGACGAAGCCCTATCAATGTTTAAAGCCCATAACATCAAAACCGAAGTTGAAAACAAATGTTTTGATGGTTCCTTAATAGACGCAACCTTTTGTGGTGAACTCCATCCTTCTCAGCAAGAGGCAGGCGAGAAGATGTTAGCTTACGACAGTGGCATTTTGTCTGCCCCCACTGCTTTTGGTAAGACAGTGGTAGCGGCATGGCTTATTGCTCAAAGAAAGGTGAATACCCTGATCTTAGTGCATCGCAGACAACTTATGGACCAGTGGAGAGAGCGGTTAGCGCTGTTTCTTGACAAACCTATAGAAGATCTCGGTCAGATAGGCGGTGGGAAGACAAAGATTACCGGTTGTATAGACGTTGGTCTGATACAAAGTCTCATTCGGAAGGGTGAGGTCAAAGATGTGGTGGCTGAATACGGTCAGATCATCGTAGATGAATGCCACCATATTCCCGCTTTTACCTTTGAGCAAGTCCTAAAACAGGTGAAGGCGAGGTATATCGTCGGCCTTACTGCAACCCCTGTTCGTAAGGATGGTCATCACCCGATCATCATGATGCAGTGTGGCCCGATTCGTTACAGGGAAAGCGCGAAGAAACAGTCAGCCACAAGCCCTTTTGAACACGCAGTCTTATCAAGGTTCACGGATTTCAGGCTGCCTGCTGGATTTACCGATCCCAAAATACAGGATATCTATTCAGCCCTTGTGGCGGATCGGCATCGCAATGAATTAATCTTTGACGATCTATTAAAGGCGTTAGAAATGGGAAGATCGCCCCTGCTGCTTACCGAGCGGACGGAGCATTTAGAATGGTTTGCAGAACATCTTAATGGCTTTGCCCAGAATATCATTATTCTGAGGGGCGGCATGGGCTCAAAACAACGCAAGGCATTAGCCGAACAGATTAAAGCAGTACCAGATTCAAAGGAAAGGGTAATCATTGCTACGGGGCGCTATATCGGCGAGGGTTTTGACGATGCCAGGCTGGACACGTTATTTTTAGCGATGCCTATCTCTTGGCGGGGCACGCTCCAGCAATATGTAGGACGTCTGCATCGGCTTCATGATAATAAGCAGGTGGTACAGGTTTACGATTACGTGGATATCCATGTGCCAACCCTAATGCGCATGTATAAGAAACGGCTTAAGGGTTATGAGGCAATAGGTTATACGGTTCAAAAAGAAAAAGGGGATTTAACCCAGCAGCAAATCGAATATGAATATATCCAAAGTGAGAGCATTTAAGAAATAACCCATCATCCCGGATATTTCCTTATATTATCCTCTTGTACCCAATATGTCGGGTGATAGTTTGGTTGGTTACGCCCTAAATAAGATGCGTGGTAAAAAGGACAAGTTTGACCTGGCGGGCACAATAATCGGATAATTGTCGGATGTTCTGGGCCAATTCAAACCTCAGATTTTCTAAGATTTCCAGCCGGAGGAGCCGAGAATCTGGGCCAGGGATTTGGCGAAGTTGTTCAGGACGGATTCATCCGGCAGGGAAACGGTCATTTTCAGGCGGCCATTTTCATCCTTTTCCAGGCAGTCAGCAAGACGGTTTTTGAGGCTTTCTGTGAGAAGAAGGGTTTCTTCCGTCTCTTCTTTTTTCGGAAACATCTCCCCTATGAAAGCAAAGGCCGCGCCCAGTAACTGGCCTCCTGCGGTTGCGATCTTTTCTTTCCGAGCCAGCCGCTCTACCTCCCTTTCGACCTCAGCTCTCTGACTCTCATCGATTGCGCCATCCGGTTTTGTTCCAAGAAGGATTTCCAACCTTCTTTTCAGCTCCTCCATGCCGCTGGCGAGATCGACCGTCGTTACCCTGGAATCCGGGTCGAGCGCGGCCAGGGCCAATTCATGTTTGGCCGAAAGGGTTCCCAGAAGTTTCTCTTCCAGGGTTTCTTCCGTTACGAGAAGAAATGCTTGAACAGGCCGTTTCTGTCCCATCCGGTGAACACGGGAGATTCTCTGTTCAAGGACCGCGGGATTCCACGGGAGGTCCACGTTGACGACGGTGTTGGCTGCCTGGAGATTGAGGCCGATGGCTCCGGCATTGGTGGTGATAAAGAGCTTACAATCAGGGTCTCTTTGAAACTCGTGGATCAACCCCTGCCTCTTTTTCTGCGGGATGGAGCCGTCCAACCTCACATACCCGGCCTTCCGTTTTATCAGGAGCGGTTCAATCAGGCCGAGCATGGTCGTCCATTCCGAAAAAAGAACGATCTTCCGATCTTCCTCTGCGATCAATTGATCGATCAGATTCTCAAACTCCACCAGTTTGCTGGAATACCCGGGCGGCACCTTATCCACCAGGAAAGTGCTGTTTGCCGCCATCCTGCAGATCAACAGGGCTTTTTGCAGTCGCAGAAGGTCCATCTCAGAAATATATTTCTTGCAGATAATTCTCTGAACAACTCGCATCTGTTGGTCATGGAGCGTAAGCTGTTCGTCGGTGGGCGGAATTCTCCTGATCTCCGTCGTCCTTTGAGGCAATTCCGACATGACCGTTTTCCTCGTCCGGCGGAGGAGGATGGGTTTCAGCCTCTCTCTCAACTCATCCAGATTCTTATATCCGAGCACTTTTCCTCTTTCATCGACCATTCTATACCGATTATAAAAACGGAATGCCGGCCCGAGGCGCCGGTCGTCAATAAACTCAACAACCGAATAAAGTTCATCAAGGCGGTTTTCCAGAGGCGTTCCGGAAAGAACCAGGGCAAACGGGGATTTAAGGGCTTTGATCACCCGGCTCGTCTTGGCCTCCCAGTTTTTAATCCTTTGCCCTTCATCAAGGATGATGAAATCCCATTTCACTCTTTCGATGGCAAGAAAATCCCGCAGAACCTGCTCGTAATTGCAGATCGTAAAGAAACACAGACGGTCGTATTGAGCCGCCCTTTCCTTGGCCGATCCCAGGACAACCTGATGGCTTCGATCTGAGAACCGCATCATTTCGAGTCGCCACTGGGATTTTACAGAAGCCGGACAGACCACAAGAACTTTTGAAATCCCCGCCTCCCGGGCAAGCAACTCGGCAACCCCTATGCCCTGGATCGTCTTGCCGAGCCCCATGTCATCCGCAAGAACAGCCCTTGCGGTCCCTACAGCAAAGGCAATTCCATCAAGCTGATAAGGAAGAAGCTCCACCTTGAGAAGCGTCTTTCGAAGAGGATGGTTCTTCGGATCTTTTCGTATTTTATCGACCTGGCTCTTAATCCGCTCCAGGTAGAGTTTTTTGTTAAGATATTCTCCGGCATCAGGGTAAACGACAACCTCATGCCCCAGGTTTTCTATCTTCTTAATACACTCTAAGAGATCTCCTGCGTTTTGAACTGGGTGGTTTAAAAAGGGACGGATAAGGGGCATAAGATGACGATCGAGATTATCGGGAGCCAGGACCCGCAACTCAGTATCATTTCCGTATCGAAGATAAACTGCCAGGTTATTAACCTTGTAAGGTGTATTTCTTAGTTTTTGGCTGAATCGTTTTTTGACCTCTTCAATCACATAGAGAATATGCTTGCATGTCCCGAGGGTATTCTTCTTAAAATCAGGGCAGGAACAGTATGATTCCCCTTCTTTCCAGCCCCTCAGGGCAACACGGTAACTTTTTCCCGAGGCGTGATTGGTTACGGTGTAGTCGGTCCACAATTCATTCCTGTTCATGGGAGTCAGTTTCATCTTTTCAATTCGAGCTCTTTCCAGCCTTTCCTCAATGGCCAGTTTTATAAGCTCATGGTCCTTCAGGCTTTCAACCGGCCTTCGCTCCGGCGGCGGGGCAGACAGGCCTAATGCCAGTTTTTCCTCGAGGATGAGAGAGAATGCAGCCCCGAGATGCACACATACGGTTGCACACCCGCTGCAACCAAAACGCAGAGATTTTGGCTTTTCAGGGGTTAGAGAAAAAGTGACGTTGGCATCGCCTAAATCAACCCTGAACAGGTCTTCCCCCCAGGTCACCTGCCCATCGATGTCAACATCGTATTTTCCTCCTTCCCTGATCAAACGTCCTCCTTCAGGCCCAAGGAGTTTACAGGCTTCGCGAAAAGTGAGATGTGAAAGTTTGTCTTTCAGATTGATCATGGTCATTCCCTCATTTTGTTCCTGAACATCTAATGGATATCCCCATGGTAGCTCTGGAGGGAGCGGACGCCGCCCTTTCCCTGTAGGGATGCGGCAATGCCTTTGGCAGCCGCGATGGCTGCGGCCAAGGTGGTGATATAAGGTAATTTGTATCTGATCGCTGTTTTGCGTATGTAGGAGTCATCCTCCTTGCTGAGCTTATCGCTGGGCGTATTGATGACGAGGTGAATCTCTTTGTTTTTAATCGCATCGGCAATATTGGGACGCCCCTCGTGCATCTTGAGAATTCTTTCGGACTCAATCCCGTGTTCCGCCAGAAATCGGTGAGTCCCATTGGTCGCTTTTATTTTAAAACCGAGCCTGTAAAATTCCTGCGCGACTTCAAGAACCGCCGGCCTATCCTTAGTCGAAACCGTAATGAGAACCGTCCCTTCGGAGGGAAGAAATTGCTGGGCCGCCTCCTCAGCTTTAAAAAAAGCAAGCCCGAATGATCCAGCCATTCCTAATACTTCTCCTGTGGAGCGCATCTCCGGCCCCAGAAGGGGGTCTACCTCCGGGAACATATTGAAAGGGAAGACTGACTCTTTGACGCCAAAGTGTCTGATGAATCTCGGTTTGAGATTGAGGGAACTCAATTTTTTACCAACCATCATCTGGGTGGCCAGACGTGCCATCGGAATGTTACAGACCTTCGAAACGATGGGGACCGTACGGGAGGCACGGGGGTTCGCTTCCAGGACGTAAACTCGATCGTTGACAATGGCATACTGAATATTCATCAAACCGACCACCTTGAGCTCTATGGCGATCTTTTTAGTATATTCGTAAATAGTATCCAGATGCTTCGGAGGGATGCTGATCGGTGGGATGACACAGGCAGAGTCTCCGGAATGGATGCCGGCCAGTTCAATATGTTCCATCACTGCCGGCACAAAAGCATCGCTTCCATCGGAAATGGCATCCGCCTCGGTTTCGATGGCGTTTTCTAAAAATTTGTCGATCAGGATTGGCCGTTCCGGCGTCACACCCACAGCAGCCGCTACATATTGTGTGAGCATTTCCTCGTCGAGAACAATTTCCATGCCACGCCCGCCAAGAACATAGGAGGGTCTGACCATCAAGGGATAGCCAATTTTCTTAGCCACCCCGAGGGCTTCCTTTAAGTTGCTGGCCATTCCGGATTCAGGCATTGGGATATTGAGTTTAGCCATCATCTTGCGGAAGCGGTCCCGGTCTTCTGCGAGGTCAATCGTTTCCGGTGATGTCCCGATAATCTTTACTCCGGCCTGGGCTAATTCATTTGCAATATTGAGCGGGGTCTGACCTCCGAATTGGACAATGACCCCTTCGGGTTTCTCTTTCTCATAGATGCTCAAGACATCTTCCACTGTAAGAGGTTCGAAATAGAGTTTGTCCGATGTGTCATAATCGGTTGAAACCGTCTCGGGATTGCAGTTGACCATAATGGTTTCATATCCCTCATCGCGCAGGGCAAAGGCGGCATGGACACAGCAATAATCGAATTCAATCCCCTGCCCAATTCGGTTTGGACCTCCACCCAAGACCATGATCTTTGGCTTTGCGCTGACCTTCACCTGATCCGGCGCATTGTAGGTGGAGAAATAGTAAGCGGCGTTCTTGACACCGCTCACAGGAACAGGCTCCCAGCCTTGAACCACTCCCAAGGAAACACGCCTTTCCCTGATTTTCTTCTCAGCGATGCCGAGGAGTTGAGAAAGGTAGCGGTCCGAAAAGCCATCTTTTTTGGCCCTCATCAATAAATCATCGGGCAAAGCCTTCCCCTTATATTTGAGTATCTTCTCCTCTAATTCCACCAGTTCTCTCATCTGTTCGATAAACCAGGGTTTGATGTAGGTTTTTCTAAAAAGTTCCTCTACTCCTGCGCCTTTACGGAGAGCTTCATACATAATGAAGTGGCGCTCACTGGAGGGTTCGGTCAGAAGATCCATCAGCTCGCTGAGGGATCTTTGATGAAAATCCTTGGCAAAACCAAGTCCGTAGCGGCCATTTTCAAGGGATCGGATTGCTTTCTGCAAAGCCTCTTTATAGTTTTTGCCGATGCTCATCACCTCGCCCACGGCGCGCATCTGGGTGCCAAGTTTATCCTGGGCGTTCTTGAATTTTTCAAAAGCCCATCGGGCAAACTTAACCACCACATACTCTCCTGACGGGGTATATTTTTCAAGCGTCCCTTCCCTCCAGTAAGGAATTTCATCCAGGGTCATGCCGGCGGCTAACTTTGCCGAAATCAAGGCGATGGGGAAACCGGTGGCCTTGGATGCAAGCGCAGAAGACCGTGAAGTTCTGGGGTTAATCTCAATCACGACGACCCGGCCGGTTTCAGGATCATGAGCGAACTGTATGTTGGTGCCTCCGATGACCTGAATGGCTTCCACGATATCGTAGGAATGTTTCTGAAGGCGTTTTTGTAATTCAGGAGAGATGGTGAGCATGGGAGCCGTACAATAGGAATCTCCCGTATGAACGCCCATGGCATCGACATTTTCGATAAAACAGACCGTGATCATCTGGTTTTTGGAATCGCGAACCACCTCCAGTTCCAATTCCTCCCATCCAAGAACCGATTCTTCCACCAGGATCTGGCCGACCAGGCTCGCTGAGATTCCCCGGCTTGCCACCGTGCGCAATTCCTCTATGTTATAAACCAAACCTCCTCCTGTTCCTCCCATCGTGTAGGCAGGACGAATGACGACCGGGTAGCCGAGATCAGCAGCAATTATTTCTGCTTCTTCTACACTGACAGCAATTTGGCTTCTTGGCGTATCGATACCGAGTCCTTTCATTGTTTCCTTAAAAATTAGGCGGTCCTCGCCACGTTCAATGGCATCGATATCGACCCCGATGATCTTCACGCCGTATTGGTCCAGAATGCCTGCACGTTTTAATTCTGACGAAAGATTTAACCCTGTCTGGCCGCCGAGATTGGGAAGGAGAGCGTCCGGCCGCTCCTTTTCGATGATTTCTTTCATCCTCTGAAGATTAAGCGGTTCAATATAAGTGACATCCGCCATTCCCGGATCGGTCATAATCGTGGCGGGATTTGAATTGGCCAGAACGATCTCATAGCCTAACTCTCGAAGGGCCTTACAGGCCTGGGTGCCGGAATAGTCAAATTCACAAGCCTGACCTATGACAATGGGTCCTGAACCGATGATCATCACCTTCTTGATGTCGTCACGTCTTGGCATAAAGGTTCTCCTCTGGATAATGGGTATCGGGTTGACCGATGGCGGGTCTTGAAGACGAATGAAAGTATAGTGTGGCTAAAGAAGAGTGTCAAGACAAAAAGAGGAGATTTCTGGAGAAGTCCAGAAATCTCTGATTACACAGATTCGAAGAGAGCGGAAGATAGTTTACAGAGTTCTCATAAATTTAATCGAAAGGGCCGAGATTAGGACGATAAAACTTCCCACAACCACCATCCAATCCATCCATGTGAAGCGCGGTTCGCGGTGAAAACTGCGTCCGGATATTCCAAACCCACGGGCCTCCATGGCTTCTGCAAGCTCATCCGCAAATTTGAACGCCTGAATCAACAGGGGGCCTGCAAATGCGGGCAGGTAAAAGATACTCCTTATACCTCCTTCAATGGGGATCCCTCTTGCGCGCTGGGCATCACGGATGTTTCGGGCGTGGCGGATAAGGACCGGAATAAATTGCATCGATGCGCTTAGCACAAAGGTGAAAGGATAAGGGAATCCCATCTTAAGCAGTCCATTGGACAGGAGTTCAGTCGGGGTAGTCTGGAAAAAGAGAAAGAAGACTGTTCCGATGTTGAGCAAGCGGAGTCCTGAGACAATTCCTGTCTGCAGGTCAAAAGCCAGCCAGGCGATGAGGAAGAAGGTGAGGACAGCAAAGCCTAAACCCTTTAAGAAATTGAACCAGAGCAGGCTGAGGCGAAGAAAGAGAACGAGGATGATCAATATTCCCAGTGAGGCGACCAGAAAGATCGAATGGCTGAAAGCCATCAATAAAATCATAGCCACGAATGAGAGGACCAGTTTGGAACGGGGATCGAGGGTCGATCGTTTCAAGTCTTATTCTCCCTTAAGCGTTTGATGGCCTGGATCAGTTGAAATCGGTGGGTGGGCCGGAGCCCTGCTTTTGCCATAGCCGTTGATTCAGCCATCACAACATCAGAAGGCCCGTCCGCAATAATCTTTCCGTCTGAGAGGATGAGCCAGCGGCTGCCGTGCTCGGCGGCAAATTCGAGGTCATGGGTCACAAAGAGAATGGTTTGTCCTTCCTCCCTGAGCCTGCCGAGAATGGAGGTTAATTGACGACGGGAAGGTTCGTCCTGCCCAGCCGTAGGTTCATCCAGGACGATGAGGTCGGGCTTGACGGATAATGCGGCGGCAAAAGAGACCCTTTTCTTCTGCCCCTCGCTCAGCGAAAAGGGAGAACGATCGAGCAATGGAAGTAGGCCAAAGCGGTCAAAGAGCTGGTCGCACCAGAACGGATCATAAGCATCAAATATCTTTGGACCTGTCAGGACTTCCTCCCGCACCGTGGGCCGGAAAATCTGGTCATTGGGATTCTGCCAGACCAGGCTGACATGCCTGGAGAGTTCTGAAACGGGTTTTTTGCGGGTGTCGCTACCAAAGATTCTTACGAGACCCCTCTGGGGTTTGAGCAAACCATTGAGATATTTTATCAGCGTGGTTTTTCCAGCCCCGTTTCGACCCAAGAGGGCAACACATTCTCCCTTACGGAGTGTGAGGTCAATTCCCTTAAGTACGGAATTGCCATCATAGTTAAACCAGAGATCCTCCAACTCAACCACTGGATGCATCAATGGCGCAAGAACATTGGAGGGATTGTTCGACTGTCCTATGAGACGATCATAGAATGGAGTTAAGAGGTTCTGAGCCTTTAGTTCCACGATTGCTTCGTCCACATCGAACACCGGGTTTTTGACGCCAAAATCCCTGAAGAGCCTTAACAGGGGTGGAAGGTTGAGGCCATAGTCAGAGATCTCTCCGGCAAGCACTTGATGGGGAGGACCTTCTGCAGCGGTTCTTCCCCGGTGAAAGACGATGATCCGATCCACATCCTGGATGATCTCGTGGAGCCTGTGTTCAACGATGATGGTTGTGATCCCCTCGGACTTCATCGATCGGAGGATCTTCCTGAGCGCTTCTGTTGCTTCGGGGTCAAGATGTGTGAAGGGTTCGTCCAGGAGAAGGAGTCTGGGCCGAAGGGTGAGGATGGCTCCCAGAGCAACCCTCTGTTTTTCACCTCCGGAGAGCGTATGGGGTGAGCGGCTCATGACGGAATCGAGTTCTGTCAGTCTGCTTGCCCAGGCCAGTCTTTTTTCGATTTCAGATGGCCCCATCCCCAGGCTCTCCAAACCGTAAACCAATTCTGCCTCAACGGTCTGATTGAAGAGCTGGGCATCGGGATTTTGAAAGACCAATCCAGCGTGGCGAAATAATTCATGGACAGAATGCTGGCGTGTATCCAGTCCGTCCACAAAGACGTTTCCAATCAACTCCCCATGGTGAAAATGGGGGATCAATCCGATGCAGGCGCGGCAAAAGGTTGATTTCCCACTTCCACTGGAACCCGCAACGAGCACGTTCTCTCCCGGATGAACGGTCAGGTCAAGGCCATCGAGAGCTGGAGTAACTATACCAGGGTAATTGTAAGAGACTCCTTCAAATCGGAGGATCATTTGATGGACAACCTCTTCAGTTCTATATCTCTATAAATGAGGTGGTGTGTAAATTGGGAATAAGACTTTATCAATTGAGTACGTTTAAATCCGAAGCACGAAATCCGGGCGAAGCGTCCAGCAGGACCAATTCGAAACAATCCCTAATGACCAAATTTTAAATGTTCAAAACAAATAAAAGTTTGAGACATTTGGATTTTGAAAATTCGGATTTGTTTCGTGCTTCGATATTCGGATTTCGAATTTCTTAAACTCCTAAACCTCCTTGGTTCCATCAACATTAGATTAGGGTTACAATTTCGCGAGGCCAGCCCTTTCAAGGAGTTTGAGACCGAAGATACCGATGATCGCTCCCACGATGGTGCTTCCGGAGAAGGCAATGATCAGGGCTCCGAGGGCCATGGTCTTTCCCATAAAGGCAGGGGCGACGACCAGGGCGCTTACTGTGGCTCCGAGAAGCCCTGTACCGATGACTTCTCCAAGGGCTCCGACATAGATGTTCCGGCTATAACGATAGGCAATGCCTGCGAGGAAGGCACCGATCATCCCGCCTGGAAAGGCAAGCAGTGTGCCCGTGCCCAGTGCATTGCGAAGGATGCCAATGATTAGGGCGATACCGGTTGCCCACCACGGACCGAGGAGGATGGCGGCTATGACATTGACGAAATGCTGGGCCGGATTGATTTTTGCGATGCCAATCGGAATGCTGGTGAAGGGCGAGATAGCAACGCCAATGGCAACAAGGATCATCGCCCTGGCAATCGTTCGGGTCTCCATAGTGTCCCTCCTTTTTTATATTGTATCAATTTAGCGGTTTGAAATAAGCCTTTTAAAATCCCTCCCCACCTCCCTTTTTCAAAGGGAGGAGAAATTTTTCCCCCTTTTGACAAAGGGGGATGAAGGGGGATTAGATACCCTTTTTCAAAAAACTTAAGTGTTACATTAAGCCTTTACTTTAATTCCCTTTCTCATCTGGTCGGCTGTAAGTGAGAAGAGTGCGTCGAGAAAAGCGGACTTAAATGTCCCTGGTCCCTTCGCACAAAGTGCGGCCTGCTCTCCGGCCAGACCGAAGAAAGCCACCGCACTTATTGTGGCAACCATGGGATCGCTCTCCACAGCATTGAAGGCTCCGGTGACTGCGGTGAGCATACATCCCATGCCCGTGACCTGACGCATCATCGGGTGCCCGTTCTCCACCATTACTTTTCTTGCAGAAGAGACAATCAGATCCTGAGGCCCACTGGCCACCACCACAGCACCTATCTTTTCGGATAGGTGTTCAGCTGCCTGATCCAGATCCTCCGGTCCTGCAACGGAATCCACTCCAGCCAAACGGCCCCCTTTTCCTGCAAGGGTTCCGATTTCAGACCGATTTCCTCTGATGACCGTAATCCGAAGCTCGGATAGAATCCTCCTTGAGGAGTCAATCCGAAATTTAGATGCGCCCACTCCGACCGGATCAAAAAGGACAGGATGGCCATCCCTGTTTGCCTGACGACCTGATAAAAGCATGGCTTTAATACGAACCGGAGAAGGGGTTCCCAAATTGAGGACCAATGCATCTGCCCTGGAGGTGATCTCCTCCACCTCTTCAGGTGAAATAGCCATGATGGGTCGAGCGCCAATGGCCTGGATCACATTTGCCACATCATTGGCAGTGACCCAGTTGGTGATGGCGTGGATAACAGGTTTTTTTTCTCGAACCGTTGAAAGAACTTGCAGAAGGCGCTCGATTTCAAAGAACATTTTTGCCTCCACTGAGTATGCCAATCCAACGCATCTTCACATTCTCCGTTCGCCCTGAGCCTGTCGAAGGGCCGAATGGTATACGATATCGCGAGGGATTCCCTCCATCCTTCGAGTGCCTCAGGATGAACGGTGAGTCAAAGGATTCACCATGAACAAGTTACAAATTGAATCACAACGTACACCACTAAAAATAAAAAAACCGGCCCCGGAGGGTCGGCATCTTTTATAAAGTTATCTGTCGATCCCTCCGCTGGTATTATCCAGGTCAGGTTCAGCGGGTCGGTGACTGTGCGGTCACCCTCTCAGCCAGGTCCATCCCAACTCCCCGCGACAATTTGTTGTCTTCTGATAAAGCCAGTATAGGATAGCTTCGAGGTGAAGTCAAGTTGAAAAGGGATGAAGAACGGGGAGAAATGGAGATAATGAAAAAGGCTCCGGTAAAGATACGCGGAGCCTCTTTCAAAGTTTAAGGA
The DNA here is from genome assembly GCA_018333535.1 of Deltaproteobacteria bacterium. Classification (GTDB taxonomy): domain Bacteria; phylum Desulfobacterota; class BSN033; order BSN033; family UBA1163; genus RBG-16-49-23. Next base: position 29,795 of record JAGXTA010000005.1, read on the forward strand.
ATTTTTGTTTTAGCTTACCACGACAACATTTGTTGCCTGAAGCCCTTTCGGACCCTGGGAAACCTCGAACTCGACCTCATCGCCTTCGTAAAGGGATTTGAAACCATCCCTCTTAATGGCGGAGAAGTGAACGAAGACATCATTTCCATCGTCTCTGGAAATGAACCCGAAGCCCTTCTTCTCATTAAACCATTTTACTTTACCTTTGGCCACTACAACTCACCTCCTTTCTTCTTTTAAACTTAAGTAAGTTGTAATAGCCTTTTGTCCCTAAAAAAAAAGCCACAAAAGTTTTCAGAAGCACTTTTGTGACCTTTCCCTGATCCAAAACTGATACTTCTTACAACCTACAAAACCATTATGGCACATTCATTCTTAAAAGTCAACGTTTTTTATAAACGGAAATCATCTGGAATATCATGGAGATACGTGTGTTTTAACGTCTTTTTTGCCCTCTCCATCTCAAAGGTGACGGCATCGAGTTTTTTTGAGATGAACTGTCCCGGGTTGATAGAGAGCGTTTTTCCAATCCAATCAAAATAGGAACCTGAAAGCTGTGGTGCCTCATGGATATGGCCATGGAGGGTCAAGAGGGGTTGATGAGATTCGATGAAGGCTTTAATTGGACGGCTTCCTGCTGATTTTCCTCCCTGAACGAGATCCAGCCGTGTCCCAAAAGGGGGGGAATGCATCATATAGATAGCTCTCTCCGGGAAGAGAGGTTTTGGAAGTCGATCCAAATCCTCTTGAATCGTTTCCCGACTCCTTAAGTAGAGATAGGGGTCGATGGCGGTCAGCTCGTCGCTCTGGTCAGTGGTTCTGATGTAAGATGGATTCTTCTGGGGAGGCCAGGGCGATTCATGATCATCCATCTTCTCATAATCCTTTGGCCGAAAGGGAGTGGGGGGGACAAAAGGATAACCGACGATTTCGTATCCATTCCTAAGCCGGTAGATTTTCTGGTTGAGATCGATCAACCCTTCTACCGGTTCTTTAAAGAGATAATGATAACCGAGGTCCCAATTTCCTGGAATGAGAAAGAAGTGCCTGACATCGGTTGCTTCTATCACTCTTTTGAAGAAAGGCAGGAGATACTGGCCGACGAAGGTCTTCTGATTTGGGATCATGTCCTCATAACGTTTCGTCAGAGGAAAGGATGGGAGGAGATCACCCCCCAAGGCGATGATCTCTGCGGAGGAGGATAAAGCCAGTTCCAAGAGTTCCTGGTAGAGATAGATCTCACCATGGAGGTCAGAAGCATAGAGCACTTTCACTCTACACCTCATAGTCCTCAACGAGGACCCATTTATCTTTCTTTCTGACCAGTTTAAAAGTTACTTTGCAGAAGGAACAGAGAACAAAGTCGCCTGTCCTCTCATCGCCGTCCAGAGGAATATCGGCATCGCAGATGGGGCATTCCAGCTCTATTGACATTGGTCATCTCCTTCATATTAAAAATATTTGAAACATCAAAAAAAATCAAGCCATAATCCTTCCTCATCTCTATCCTCTCCCCCCGGAAGACCGTGTTGTAATTCCGTTCATGGTTCGATCCCGCGCTTCGCGGGATCACCACGAACGGAGAACGGCAAGTTGAAAATAAACTACTTAACCGTTCGCCCTGAGCATGTCGAAGGGTGAACGGTGAATTGTGAAACAGCCTCCGTGGGGAGAGGCAGGGTGAGGGTGAATTGAATTTTTTTCTTGCATCGGAGTCTAATATTGTATAAATATAAAATATATAAGGAGGGATTCCCATGGGCAGGAGATTAATCATCCTCTTTTTATTGGTCATCATCTGTGGGGTGGCTATCTTCTTATGGGGTTGCCCGCCTCGCGCGGTCCATGTCAGGCCACCCGAACCCCGTATAGAAGTTTATGGCCCCCCTCCCCATTCTAACGTTGTCTGGCGGCCTGGATACTGGGAACATCGGAGAGGAGAATGGGTCTGGATTTCGGGTCATTGGCATAAACGTCCGAAGCCTCACGCCATCTGGGTTCCAGGACGCTGGGAGCCAAGGGGAAGAGGCTGGGTCTGGGTTCCGGGGCATTGGGAGTATCGCTGATTAGTAATGAGTTCGTAGTTCGGAGTAAAAAAAAGAAAATTTGTTTCATTATTTTAATCTCCGAACTCCGAACTAAAAACTCCGAACTGGGGGTTTGTAGAATGTTCGGTCTGGGATTGCCTGAAATTCTGATTATTCTGGTCATCATCTTTCTACTTTTCGGGGCGAAGAGGCTTCCTGAAATAGGGGAAGGTCTCGGGAAGACGATCAGGGAACTGAGAAAGATCAAGGAGGACAAGAAGGGGGAGAAGAATCAGAGTGATCAGAAAGGAGGTTTGATCTCAGATATCAAAAAAGAAGTGGAAGATATCCCGGGGTTGAAAGAGGCTAAAGAGATCAAAGCGGCTGCGGATAAGGTAAAGAACATTACCAGTATCACTTTAGCTCTTTGAAAAAAGAATAAGCTGGCAATTTAAGATCTCGTCCGTTGACCGAGCTTTCAATGCCTCTTTTGCGGTAGAGAGGATGATTTCTACCGGGTTGTGACCTTGGAGTTGGGCGGATCGGAACAGGGTCATCAGGATCGACTGGGTTTGGGCACCCTGGTCGGACCGATTTTGTTGGGATACCTTTCGGGTGAGGACGGGAGATCTCATCTGTTGCTCCGCATGATTATTATAAGGGCTCACCCCTTCATACTCCAGAAAGG
>JAGXTA010000006.1 GCA_018333535.1 Deltaproteobacteria bacterium
CAAGGGCTACCACAAAAGCATCATAGGCTCTGACCGGGTTATTAGGGGCCACGTAGTCTTCAATGCTGGGTGGAAACAGGCCGAGTTGAAAACGATCTCCATATCGATAGGCCATTGGGATTCCTCCTCTGTTGGGCTGCATTGTATCATATCGATATGGAGACAGGTAGAGTTTTTTCATTCGTTATGCTAAAAATTGTTACCCCTCACCCTCCCCATTGTGACACAGTCTCAACGGGGAGAGGGGGCCACACTCGTTTTCCCCCCTTTAATAAAGGGGGATGTGGGGGGATTTAAGATTTTGTAGCGATGCCATTTATTGGCGTCATATTCTTTCGTTGGCAATAAATGCCAACGCTACATTTCCTCTAAAGTCATATTATTACTGCCTTAAAGGCAATGATCAAATAGGCACCGGCATCTCCTCCAAGAGTCAGCTGGTTTTTGCTGACGTTCCCGGAAGCCCCTGCGGTCGCCATAACCTTATAGGCATGGGTTTGAGATTGATCTGCGCCCGACGTGTTCCGGTATTGAGCCGAACCCGGAGTAAACCACGCACCTGTTCCTGTCAGAGATCCCCAGGTATTGTCATCCCGAGAGGCCCACGTTGCAAAGACGAGGGCTCCGTCCGTGATCGTGGTGATCCCCGGAATGGTGACGGTGCGGTTGGGTGCAGGGGGGGCAGTGAAGTTACCGGAAACCTGTGCTACATCTACTTGCCACACACTGCTGGTGTTGGGGGGCCGGAAGACGTGCATGACGACGGTATTGCAGTTGGTACTACCTAAAGAAACGCTTGGATTGGCACTCCATGTGCCATTGAACCTGCACCAGAATAGCCTTATCCGGCAGTTGGTCTGGTTTTGCTGAGTCTCCAATGTCCAGCTTTGGCCTCCGGCGTTAGAGATGGTAAGTGCTCCCGCATTGGCGCGAGCTTGACCTATCATCAGGACAAGATCGCCCGCCTGCATACCCCCTGGAGGAGTTACCGCAGTTGGATTGGCATTATTTGTACCGTTATCGGCAGGAGTAGAGGCTGATCCAAAATAAGTCATCAAGAAACTGGTAAAACTGGAGACAACAATTCGCCTTTCACTCGAGTTTGGGATTTGTCCTCTGGAGATTAATCTATCATTGAGATCATCATAATCGAGGACAAAACTTCCACGCCCGAGGTTTCTGGTCATATTATCGAGACCATTAAGTGCGGGTTTATTGGCCCAGCCTTGATCTGTAGCATACCGCACGGCAAATTCTACTCCTGATTGGGCAATGAAGAATGCCTGATTGGAGCTGACAGTAAGAGAAACGGACTTTTGTTTGGTCGGGATCAGATAAGAAAAGACATAACCGATTGAAACCATCAACATCATGGCAATGACCAGAAAAAGAACGGAAAGACCTCTGGAGTTAAGAATTGCTTTAAACCAAGCAAAACTATCCCCTCCCCTGGCGCCTGCCTGCACGAAGCGTTTCGGCGAAGGCAGGGGAGGGGATAAAGGGGAGGGGGATAGCAGGTTGTCCACCCTTACCCCCGCCCTCTCCCGTCGGAGGGAGAGGGAGATATATTGAATGGTTTTAAGGATAAGCCTTCTCAACTGCTTGGTTCCTCCCTCCAGTTTTGAAAGAAATTTTTGTATGTTGTGCTATCAGCAAGGTTTTTTGGATAAACCTTTGTCTGTAAAGTTATATTCTCACCGCTGGTCAATTGAAGTGTTAATTGAAGCTGAATCTCGTTTGTCGCATTAGTTACAGTAAATGCAGTGACATTGCTGGCCATCGGATAGCCGGTGCCGGCCTTCACCTTTTCAAGAGGGTTTGTGCCTCCATTCCATCGAAAAATGATGCTTTCACCCGCACTGTCCTGGGCTGTTGCATTGGTTCTTTCAAAAGTGATCGAACTCGCTGTGACTGATGTGATAATTCTTGCATCCCTGATATCTCTACACATCCTCTCCAATGCCAGCTTCCCTTCGTCGAAAAGAGTCTTCTGATTGACGGTCATTGTATAGATTTTCAGGCTGTCAATCAAGAATTTAATCGTAATACCCGAGACAATGGATAAGATGACAATCACAATGATGATTTCGATGAGGGTGAAACCCCTCTCAAATGCGGATTTCGGCCTCCGGCTCAGAGAGCCCTCTGGCTCGGAGAGATTTCGGATTTCGGAATTCCCCCCCACCCTTTCCCTCCCCCTCGAGGGGGGAGGGTTGGGGAGGGGGTGCCGCACTCCGCACTCTCCAATCCGCAATGGGGTCGATTTTTGACCCTGTTTACGGAAACCTTGTGGCCACCGAAACGATTTCATAAGTGTCATTTTGCGGATCCTTTACCCGGACGAGAATCCTTTTATATCCTACATCTGAACCAGAGGCGCTAAAATTATTATCTACTAAGGCGATCTCCCATTGCCATTCATACCCTGAATGACCGGGTATGGCCGCATACGCAGTAAGAGCAATGGGATTAAGGGTTGCGTCCGTATATTGGAATTTGGTAAACTCCTCCATTCTCTGATGGGCGAGATACATAGCCTTGGTGGCCATTTCGGGCTTTCCACTGCTTTTGACGCCTGTGACAAAGGGGACGATGATGACCGGCAGAAGTATCCCCGCCATCACAATCAAGATGATGACCTCGATGAGAGTGAAGCCTTTGTTTTTTTGTTTTTTAAAGGTTTTCGTCATTCCTGTGAAAACAGGAATCCAGTCATTAACTGCAAATACTTTCATAAAGATCATTCCATTCTGGGTTTTCACGTTCTATCAGCCTCAGTTTCCAGGCTCTTTTCCATTTTTTAATTTGTTTCTCTCTTGTAATAGCACTTTCGGTTGACTCATGGGGCTCATACCAAACAAGACAATGAACATTATATGTTTTAGTAAAACCTTCGACAAGATCATTCTTATGTTCGTAAACCCGTTTAACAAGATCTGAAGTAACTCCTGTGTAAAGGGTCCCATTTCGTTTGCCGCAAAGGATATAGACATAAAACTGCTTCATTCAAAATGCTCTGGATTCCCGCCTTCACGGGAATGACAAACTATTCAAACTCCCTTATTAATCAATAACTCACCTTTCCCGTATAGTTAGCGATGCTGATTGTCTTCGATCCACCGCCTCCTGAAACCGTCACCGATGCCGCCCCTGTCGTTGGTTCTCCGAGAGAATTGAAGGTAATCGTGATCGTGGTACCAATCGTTACCCCTGCTGGTAATCGACCAGAGGGGTCGAGGTTGCTGGTGGAAGGAACAGTAGCAGGGAATGTGTAGGTGGATTGGCCTGATACAAAGGCGATACTCTTTGAAACTCGGTTAGCCATAGCACATTCCTGCGCGTACCGAATATCAGAAGCGATCATGTAAGCGCCCCCTTCAACAGAAGCCCTCGGGGAAGTATCGAAACCCACCCTCGGGATTGCCACAGCCGCTAATATGGCAACGATGACCATAACCATAATGACTTCGATGAGGGAGATGCCAGATTGCGGATTGCGGAATGCGGAATGCGGAGTTGAAGTTCCGAAATCCGAAATTCGCATTCCGAAATTATTTTGTTTATGGTTCATCGTTTATCGTCCATCGTTCATCTAAACAACGAGGCCATATTCCACCATGGGAGAAATACGGCCAGGGCAAGTAACAGAACCACCGCACCTAAAAAAAGTGTCAAAAGCGGTTCGATATAAGTGGGGAGCTTCTTCAGCGCGTTGTCAACCTCAACATCATAATAGTCCGTCACCCTGGTCAACATCTCATCGAGGGTTCCGGAGGATTCCCCAACAGAGATCATCTGGATCACAAGGGGGGTGAACCTTTTGCTCTCCTTCAATGCGTCGGTCAAACTGCTTCCCTCCCTGACCTTCTGCTGAATGTTTTCGATTGATTGGGAGAGAAGAACATTGTCCACCGTGTTAGAAGTGATTTCAAGAGCCTGTAAAATGGGTATCCCGCTCTGGTTCAACATCCCAAAAGTATTGGTAAATCGAGAGAGACCGATTTTCAAAAAAAGCGGGCCTAAAACCGGAATCCGGATTTTAACTTTATCCCAGAAGTATCTTCCATTTTCTGTCTTAAGATAGCGTTTAACGAAGATGGAGATTCCCAGAAGTCCCCCCAGAACCAGATACCAGTAGGCTTGAAATATTTTGTTGATCCCGATCATGATGCGGGTGGGCAGGGGAAGGGGCATATTAAACTGTGCAAAGGTTGCGGCAAACCGGGGGAAGACAAATGCGATCAGGACGGTGAAGGCAATGACCACTGAAAAGATGACAATCTTGGGATACCGCGTTGCCTCTTTTACCCTCTGACGGGTGCTCAACTCCCGATTTGCAAGGGTAACAAATCGGTCAAGGGATTCTCCCAATCTACCGGTGGTCTCACCGGCTCTAATCATATTAATATAAATGGGTGAAAAAACACCGGGATGCTTCGCCATGGATGCGAAGAGCGGATTACCGGCCTCAACGTCTCTGCAAACCTGATCTAGAACATTCTCCAGTTTCTTGTTCTCTGTCTGGTCCTTTAGATTGGATAAACCTGTGAGAAGGGGAATCCCTGCTTTATATAATGTTGAAAGCTGCTGGCTGAAGAGGACGAGTTCCTCCAGGCGAATCTTTTTAAATCGGCTCATCAAATCCGAAAGGTTGAACAGGGTGGCCTCCTCCGTTATTCCTATCGAGATTGGAAGATACCCAAGACGGTAGAGTTCATCCCCGGCCGATTCGAGGGTAGGGGATTCAATCTTCCCATCAATCGCCTTGCCGGCCCTATCTCGAGCTCTGTATTTGAAAGTAGCCATGGGGTGCACCTTAATCAGTTCGGAGTTCGGAGTTCGCAGTTCGGAGCAAATTCATCATGTTTTCAATGATTTCATTAATCCGGTTATCATTCTTGACAATTCTGAGCACAAATTTCGTGATTGTTCTTTAGCCTCTTGGCTCATAAAACCCTGCCGGTAAGAGATTTCCGTAATTGCGATACATTCTCTTATAGATCTTCTTGATATTTTGAGAAATTTATTAAATTCTATCTTGCTCCCTCCACTTCCCTCTGCAATATTTAAACAGATAGATATCGAGGCTCTCTTAAATTGATCTATTAAAGAGAATATTTCTGTTTTAGGGAAATGTTTTGTAACTTTATAAACAAAATCAACATATTCAAGGGCTTTCTGATAAACTTTCAAATTCTCAAAGTCGAATTTATTATCCATTTTTAATCCTCCAAACTATTAATTTTCATTTTTAATCTCCGAACTACGAACTACGAACTCCAAACTATCAATATTCATCCTTTTCTCCGAACTCCGAACTTAATTATCGTAGATAATTCTTCACTTTCTTCATCAACTCGTCCATGTCGAAGGGTTTGGTGATGTATTCGTTAGCCCCTGTCTCCATTCCGGTCACCTTGTCCTTCTCCTGGATTTTGGCGGTCAGCATCAGGATGGGTATGTGTTTATATCGCTCATCAAATTTCAATAACCGGCAGACCTTGTATCCATCGAGTTTTGGCAACATAAGGTCCAATAAAATCAGGTCCGGGTTCTCCTTCCTCGCCTGATTCAATGCCTCTTCGCCGTTATACGCCACAAGCACATCATACCCTTCTAATTCGAAAGAGAAACGAACCGTTTCTACCAGATCCACTTCGTCATCGACAACCATAATCCTCTTTTTGCTCATCCTGCCCTCCTTAATTGTTCTTTTGCTTTTCTGAAGAGTTCCTTTTTTGAGAGAGCCTCTTCAGGAAAAGTCGCAACTCCAATTTTGATAGTCAATGTGCCATCAAACCCTTTGATCGGGTTTTTCTGAACATCCTCTCCCATCCGTTGACGGATGGCCTGAACTCCTTTCAGATCCGCTTCACAAAGAGCCACCAGTAATTTCTCCTGTTTCCTCCTCAACAGAATATCCCCCTTTCTGCAGAGGGATTGTCTTATCCTCATTTCGAGCTCCTCAAGCAAGTCATCCTCTACCTCTTTCTTCTGTTCGGCCAATTCTATCAGAAATAGAGAAAGAGGCAAATCATTTTTCTGCGCCCGGTGAAATTCCCTGTCGAGAACAAAACGGAAATGGGGTTCTCTTCGCTCCCCTTCTGACACAGGCAGGGTGAAGTTAAAGGCGCTTCCTTTTTCTACCTCACTCTCCACCCAGATCTTGCCCTGATGGGCTTCCACCAGCCCTTTGGTGATAGCCAGACCCAATCCCGTCCCGCCCATCGCCCGGTGAAGCGAATCTTCCACCTGGTGAAATTTTTCAAAGACGGAGTTGAGGTGCTCAGCGGGAATTCCAATCCCGGTATCTTTGACAGAAACGGCAATCCTGTTGACGATCCCCCCCTCTCTCTCTTCGGAGAAGGCTTTTGCCATCACAAATATTTTTCCTCTTTCAGGCGTGAATTTGATGGCATTGCCAATCAGATTAACCAGAACCTGTTCGATTTTATCTTTGTCCGCAAAGGCGGCCGGAAGGTCTTCAGGGACCTCCACCTCAATCGCAATAGACTTTCCATCGGCCTGGGGTCGCAATGAGGATGCGGTTAATTCAATGAGGCTTTTCAACGCTACCTCCTCAAACTTCAACTCCACCTTCCCGGACTCAATCTTTGAAAGATTGAGCAGGTTGTTCAGAATATTGGTCAGCCGGTTGATGTTTCTCTCCGCCATGGAGAGAAATTTAGTCTGGTTTTCATTGATCTCGCCCGTCTTCCCCGAAAGGATAAGCTGAATCGAATTTTTAATGGCGGCGAGTGGTGTTCTTAACTCATGGGAGGCAACCGAGACAAATTCGGATTTCATCGCATCGATATTTTTCAGTTCCTGATTGGCTTTTTCCAGTTGATCGGCATAGTCTTTCAGCCTCACGAACCTCTGTTTTTCTTCAAGAACCTTTTTCAAACGCAGGAGCATTTCGTCCAGATTGAGAGGCTTGGTGAGATAGTCGCTTGCCCCCTGTTTCATCGCTTCAATGGCTGAATCGATGGTTCCATGACCGGTCATCAGGACGGTGAGGATTTCGGGCTTCGATCTGGAGATCTCCGCGATCAACTGGAGACCATCCACCTCCGGCATTTTGAGGTCTGTCAATACGAGATCGAACTTTTCTTTCTCGATTTTTTTCAGAGCTTCCTGGCCGTTCTCAGCCAGATCAACATGGAACCCGGCTATCCGGGTCAGCGCTTTGAAGAGAAAGTCCCTGATGTCTCTCTCGTCATCCACGACTAAAACTCTATTTTCCATTATCCCTTTTCCTCCGGGGCTTCATTTTCTCTTCCCGACAGCCATTCATCCAGAGCGTCCTTCTTGAATCGCCAGCTTCCACCGATCTTTCGGCATGGAATGTCACGGTTCTTTGCCAGACGGTAGATGGTCCGTACATGAATGCTCAGATATTCAGCCGCCTCACGAGGAGTCATAATCTCTTTAGTTCGGAGTTCGGAGTTCGTAGTCCGTAGTTCAGAATATTTATCCATTTTTATTTCTCCTTGACTTTATTAGTAGGGAAACCTTTTATAACTTTATAGACAAAATCAACATATTCGAGAGCTTTCTGATATACTTTTAAATTCTCAAAATCGAATTTTTGGTCGTTCATTTTCAGGTCTCCGAACTCCGAACTCATTACTCCGAACTGTTCCTTTTCAATTCCCCATCCCCCAACCTCCCTATCTCTTAACATATTCCGCAATCCGCATTCCGAAATCCGCAATTATGAGCGGTCCAGCGCCTCCCGCACCTTGCGGGCGAGAGCCTCATTTGTAAAAGGCTTCTGAAGAAACTCTACCCCCTCCAGGAGCACCCCATGGTGCACAATGGCGTTATCCGTATAGCCCGAGATAAAGAGAACCTTGATATCAGGCATTGAAAGTTTTAAACGATCTGCTAACTCCTTACCGCTCATCCCAGGCATCACCACATCGGTAAGCGAAAGATGAAATTTTCTCTCAGGATGGCCTTGGGCCATATTTAAAGCTTCTTTTCCATCAGGGGCTTCATATACTTGATATCCCCTATCGCGCAGAATTCGAGCCGCCAGCTCACGAACCGATTGCTCATCTTCTGCAAGGAGGATAGTTTCGTTTCCTGTTAAAAGGGAAATGTCGAGGTCTTTCCGTTGCAGATTATCTTCTTCCTCTTCCACTCTCGGGAGGTAGATTTTGAATGTCGTTCCAAAACCTGGTTCACTGTAGCAATATATATTTCCACCGCTCTGCTTCACAATCCCATAGACAGTCGATAACCCCAACCCTGTTCCTTTCCCTTTCTCTTTGGTGGTGAAGAATGGTTCAAATATTCGTTCTCTGACCTCGGGGGTTATTCCGGCGCCACTATCGCTCACCGAAAGCATCACATAATTGCCGGGGGTTACTTCCATATGGGTTTGAGTATAAGCTTCCGAAAGTTTTATATTTAATGTTTCAATGGTCAGTTTTCCCCCGGATGGCATGGCATCCCTTGCATTGACCGCGAGATTGAGGATCACCTGCTCGATCTGACCCGGATCGGTCTTCACCTTTCCAATGTCTTCGGAAAAGTGATAGACCAGATCAATGTCCTCACCCAGAATACGGTGAAGCATCCTATCCAAGTCTTTCAACAGGGTATTGAGATTGATGACCTTGAAGTCGAGAATCTGGCGGCGGCTGAAAGCCAGAAGCTGGCGTGTGAGATTGGTGGCGCGTTCCGACGCCTTCAAAATTTCTTCGATATTCCCCCGCAATGGATCGCTTGTATCTAATACAAGGCAGGAAAGTTCTGCATAACCCTTGATGACGGTGAGGAGGTTGTTAAAATCATGGGCAATGCCCCCGGCCAGCCCTCCGATGGCCTCCATCTTCTGGGACTGCCGAAGCTGCTCCTGAATGGCAATTTTATCCTCTTCTACTTGCATAAGCTCTTTAAACAATTGGACATTGGCAATAGCGCCAGCGATCTGATTGCCCACCCTTTCCGCCAACCTCAGATCTACTTCGGAATAAGCGTTCTCCTGTAATGATCGAAGATGAAGAACCCCAATTACAGTATCTTTTGCAAGCAATGGGACTGAAATCAACGATCGAATTCCTGATTGAAAATGGGGGAGAAGATTAGGCAACGTAGCTGTAACTTTTTGAATATCGTTATCATCTTTGATGAGGATGAGAAGACTTGACCGGGTTTGCATGAGATAGTCATTAACCGATCCGGCTAAAGGAAAGATATCCCCAATGCGACGGTCTGGGACATCGAGTCCAAGTGCATAAACAACTGTAACAGTATTGTTCTTGAAATTGGTAATATTAATTGCAATCCTGTCAAAATGGATGAGCTTATGTACTTCTTCGGCGAAACGTGCATACACCTCATCAATGTTCAATGTTGAGCTAATGATTCGTCCAATCTCTGCTATGGCAACATTCTCTTTGGCCAGCTTCTTTGACTCCTCTTCGCTCCGTCGCAGAGATTCCTCTGCCCGTTTGTGCTCAGTCATATCGCGTGCAATACCCCGAAACCCGATCCGCTCACCTTTTGCGTTTTTTAATAAAGAAATATGGCTTTCGAGAAATCTCTCTGTGCCATCCTTTCTTGTAATCTTATAACCAAATGCCTTGAGAGGTTCATCCGTGGTGTATACCCGATTATAAGCCTGATAAACTTTTCGTGCCGTTTCTTTATCCATATAAACTCTGTTATTCATCCCCATCATTTCTTCTTTCGGATACCCTAATATTTTGCACAAAGAGTTATTAAAAAAGGTGAAATTTCCAGCAATATCTACTTCATAATAACCATCTTCGATGTTACTAAGAATGTTACGATATCGCTCCTCTGATTCTCGTAAGGCTTCCTCTGCCTGCTTGCGCTCAGTAATATCCTCACAGGCCATCAGGTTTTCACCTGTCTCTAATTGCACGGGGATGAAATTGATTATCTTCTGCGCCCCATCCTTACAGGTAACTGTAAAAATTTGGGCCCTTTTCTCTCCAGGTTTAAAACTTCTCAAATCGTCTAACCATGCGGAAATGACCTGATGCCTATAGTCGGGGTCAGGGTATGCCTTTCTGAACCATGTTTTACCATCCGGGATATCGTTTAGATCGTATCCGAACAACTCTTTAAATTTGGGGTTAACATATTTGAAGATGCCATCCCGATCAATCATCACCATTCCAAAAGGAGCATTTTCCGATAAAGACCGGAATCTTTCCCTCTCCACACGCAGAGTCTCTTCTGTTTGTTTATGCTCGGTGATATCTCTGACCCAGACCTGGACTCCGGGTTCTCCTAAAAAATTGACGACTTTGGCGTGGATTTCTCCCCAAAATGACGAACCATCTTTACGAAGGAATTTTACCTCATAGGGAGAGGGAACTGACTCCCCTCGCATACGCGCACGCGCTCTTTCCCGCGTGAGAGCCTGGTAATCGGGATGATAGACGAGCCAGTGGTCAAGACCTTCCAATTCACCTTTTTCATAGCCAAGTATCTCATGCAGGCGACGATTGGCAAAGATGATCCCGGACCCCTTTTGAATAAAAATTCCGTCAAAACTCTCCTCAACCAGAGTCCGGTAGCGCTCTTCACTCAAGGTAAGGGCTTCTTCAGCTTTCTTACGCTCGGTGATGTCACGGACGATAGCCAATAGCCGTTCTTTTCCTCCAACGGTGGCACGCTTTAGGTTTACCTCCACCCAGAACAGCCTTCCATCCTTATCTTTAGCCCTCCATTCAAAAAGTTGAGGATAACCTTCAACTGCTTTCCTGATCCATCGGAGCGCATCCTCCTGGGTGTAAGGAGGCTTGCATGAACTCAAAACCTCCACATTGATCCGCCGGGCCTCTTCAAGTGTATAACCATACATCTCACACATCTTTCTGTTAACATCGAGGATCTCCCCGGTCTCCGTATTGTGGATGAAAATAGCATCATTTGCCGTATCGAAAATTGCCCGGTAATTAGCCTCTGAGGCTTTAAGTGCCTCCTCCGCTTGCTTACGTTCGGTGATGTCCCGAACTATCCCTCGAAAACCAATCGGTTGATCATTTGGATTTCTTATTAAAGAGACAGAGGTCTCGACATATCGTTTCGTTCCGTCTTTTCTAATGATCTTCCAGTCGAATATTTTGCTGGGTTCTCCTGTCCTGAAAACTCTGTTGAATGCCTGAAATAAATTTTTGGCATTCTCTTGATCCGTATACTGTCGGTTATTCATCCTTATCATTTCTTTCTTAGAATAGCCCAGCATCCGATTCAAAGAATCATTGAAAAAGGTAAAGCTGCCGCCAAGGTCCACTTCAAAATAACCATCCTCGATGTTCTCCATGATGGTTCGATATCGTTCCTCGCTCGCACGGAGGGCCTCTTCTGCGCATTTCCGTTCGGTGATATCCACATAAGCGGCCAGGACAGCCGGCTCACCATTGTATTCGATTTGGGTGGCGGATAATTCCAGCCATGTGATGCTTCCATCTTTGCGGATTGCCCGAATTTCATAACTGGGACCAACCGATTTCTCTTCTAAGAGGTCTTTATATTGGCTGAAAAATGTTAATCGATCATCCGGATGGATCAGGTTTTGTATCTGTTCAATGGTTAAGGAGGGCAGTTCATCAGAGGAATAACCCAGGATCCTGGAGAACGCTGGATTTGCATAGACGAGGCGAGGAGGGATACCCTGAGCAATGATGATTCCTTGTAAGGATGCTTCAACTAATTTTTTGTAAATACTCTCGGATCCCCGATATGAATTTATTATTTTTGCCTCTTTATTTTGGGTTGGTATTTTTAACGATTTTTGGCTTTTTTGAATGGGCAATTTAGCCTCTTTTTTTCTTTTTTCCATAGGGGAGCCCTTTCTGGGAATATTGGCCTGAGAGAAAAACAATATGAACAAACAGCAATATTTGTTCCAAAATGCTCCACATTTTCATAAAAAGTCAAATACTGTGTGTATCTATTTAATATTAAAGATGTATTCAGGTATTAGAGGCGTGGAGTAAGCAGATTATTAAGCAGGGGTAATATGCTAAAAGTGGATAATTTAGGACAATATTGCCAAAAGAATGACAATTTTGGACAAAGGATGAAGAATGGAATAATGGAATAGTGGAATGATGGGTTTTATAAATAGTAAAAAATGATGGTCTCGTAAAAAGTCGTCACTCCGTTCCTGCGGCAGGAAACGGAGTCCAGAGAATTTATAACTGCTTGAAAGAACTGGATTCCGGCTTTCGCCGGAATGACGGAAAAACTTACTTTTTGACTTTTTACGAGTTCATCAAAAATGGAACACTGTAAGTTTGGAATGATGGGACCATGAAATAATGGGTGTAAATGTAAAAGGGAAGGGATGGCACAATTTCGAGATTTCCGAAAAAATCCAGAAATCTTTGAGAGCGAAAGATAGTTTTTCAGAGCTCTCATTTCAAGCGCTTGACTTTGAAGAAACATTTATTTATAAATAACGCATGCAAATAACAGAAGAAATAAAAACTTTGCTAAGGCGGGAATACCTACTCTGCTCAAATGCTATTGCTTTTTATAAAAGGGCAATAAAGGATTTTGAACAAAAATACAATTTATCTACACGGGCCTTTTTGAAGAAATTTGAGGCAGGCGAAGTAGGGGATGATGCTGATTATTTTGATTGGTATGGTTTCGCTAAACTTCTTGACCAATGGCAGAAAACTCAATCTGCCATCCGTTCAGCCATCCAGTGATCAAAAGATTTACCGAAAACATTGATAAAACCATTGCATCTTCTTCAATTATTCTGTCCTCAAATATCCAAAAACACTTCTCTCCGGATGGAAAGGCGGTTTATATGAAGGGGAATCTTGTATTCGTAGATTCCTCCGTCTTAGAAATCGCTATGTTTGCCAGTGAAACCCCTGAGTCCGTAAAAATCGAGAAATATAGGCTACATTATATGAAAAGCAACGGGAAGATACTGTTCCGTTATGATAATGCACCCCATCATCCGGAGATAGCCTCTTATCCACACCACAAGCACACTCCCGATAACGTCATACCCTCATCTGAGACCTCCCTTAAAGATGTCCTGAAAGAAATAAGCGCCACCATCATTGGGAAACCTTAATCCATAAATAAAAATGGAAGACAAAAGGTGGAAGCCAGGAGGCAGAAGGCAGGGGTCAGTATAAATCCCATCATTCCAATATTCCACTATTCCAATGGTTACTTTGTCTTTTCTTTCAGCGCGGCCAGCACCTTTTCAGGGGTGATGGGGAGGTCTTTGATCCTTACTCCGATAGCATCATAAATGGCATTGGCAATGGCAGGGGCTGTGGGGACGAGACCTGGTTCACCAATGCCTTTGGCTCCGAAGGGGCCAAAGGGGTCGTCTGTTTCGATCGAGATGGCTTCAATATTCGGAACATCGGCGGCGGTCAGAATCTTATAATCACGGAAATCGGGGTTGATCACCTTTCCGTTCTTAAGAACGAGCTGTTCCGTCAGAGCGTAGCCGATTCCCATTGTTGCTCCGCCATAGACCTGACCTTCCAAAAGCATGGGGTTGATCGCTCTGCCCACATCATGGGCGGCAATATATTTCAGGATCTTCACCTGACCTGTCTCTTTGTCCACCTCGACCTCAACACCATGTGTTCCGTAAGCATAGGTGACCGAAAGATTTCCCTTGAATTCCTTATCGAGGTTTTCATTGGGGGGATCATAAAAATGTTCAGCCATCACCATTTTTCCGCCGGTGGTGTAGTGTGAAGCCCTGAGAACTTTGCCCAGGGAAGATTTCTTTTCCGGGTCGATTTTTGAAAAGATGGTGCGGTCACGAATATCGAGATTTTCAGAGTTCTCTCCGAGAGATCGGGAAGCCACTTCGAGGAGTTGGTCCTTCACTTTTTTGGCGGCCATTCTTGCGGAGTTTCCTGCCACAAAGGTTGTCCGACTGGCATGGGCTCCCACATCCCAGGGGCAGATGTCCGTATCGGTATGGGTGACGACCACATCTTCTACTCTCACCCCGAGTTCTTCAGCGACGATCTGGGCGATGACCGTATCCGCTCCCTGTCCCATATCCGTGGCGCCGGTGATGACATTGACCGTTCCGAAGTCATCGATCTTGATAATCGTCCCGCAACCATCCGATTTGTAGACCCGGGCGCCTCCGCCCACATGGATCATCGATGCCATGCCGATGCCTCTTCCATCTCTTCTCCCCCGGTTCTGCCGCCAGTCCAATTTCTGAGCCACAACGTCGATGCATTCCCTCAGGCCGCAGGTGATGATGTTGAAATGCTGAGGGGTGACTTCTCCGGGCGTATTGGCGTTTCGCATCCTGAAGTCCAGTGGATCGATTCCAGCCATTTCAGCAAGGGCGTCTATTTGAGACTCAATGGCAAAGGTCGCTTGAGGGTTTCCGTATCCACGAAAGGCCTGGGAATAGGTGTTGTTGGTATAGACGCATTTTGCCACATATCGAACATGGGGAACTTTATAGAGAGAGGAGATGGGCATCATCATGACCGAAGGAGTGGTCGCCCCCCAGGAGGTATAGGCCCCGTTATCAAGGACCATCCGGACATCCCTGAAAGTGAATGTCCCATCCTTTGTGCACCCCTGGGCCACGTCAATGACCGCAGGCTGTCTTGGCGAGGTGGCGAAAAACTCCTCCTCACGGGTGAAGATAATCTTAACAGGCTTCCGTGCCTTGTGGGCTAAAAGGATGGCGATATATTCATAGGCATAGGTGTCGAGTTTGCTTCCAAATGCCCCTCCGATCGTCGCCTTGATGACCCGGGCCTTTTTCCCTTCGAGCCCCATGGTGGCAAGCGCCTCTGTATAATCCCGCTGTGCAAGCGAGGGAATCTGGGTGTTGCTATAGATCGTGAGGTTGTTTCTGAGATCGAACTGGGCAATGCATCCGCTCGTTCCCATGCAGCAGTGGTTGACCCAGGTAAGTTTGAACCGGTCTTCCGTAACATAAACCGAATTTTTTCTTGCCTCGTCCACATCTCCCGCGACAAGTTTCCATGGGAGATTGAGGATATTGGTCGGTTTCTTCTCCTTTCCGCCCACATGCTCCTCATGAATGATGGGCGCCCCTTCCTTCATTGCCTCTTCCGGATCGAAAATGGCGGGGAGAATTTCGTATTCGACCTTGATGAGATTGATGGCTTCTTCTGCGATATCCGGATCAACCGCGGCTACAGCCGCCACCTCATCGCGGCAGGAACAGACCTTATTCGCCTTCAGAGGCATGTTGTCCTTGTAAAAACCGAACTTGATGAGCGGCGTATTATATCCTGTTAAGACGGTCTTGACTCCCGGGAGTCTCTCAGCCGCGGAGGTGTCGATGTTGAGAATTCTTGCGTGGGGATGAGGGCTGTAGAGGATCTTCCCCCAGAGCATCCCCGGGACTTTCATGTCCTGGATATAGACCGCCTTCCCAGTGACTTTCTCCTGGGCATCCATCTTGGGAATTCGCTTTCCGATGTTGATGAATTCTGGCATAAAACCTCCTTAAGCAGGTCAGGAGACCTGCTTCTACCCGATGGGGTGTTCAGGTCAGGAGACCTGCTTCTACCCGAGGGGGTGTTCAGGTCAGGAGACCTGCTTCTACCCGATGATTCTTTATTATTTGGCAGGTCAAGAGACCTGTCCCTACCCTTGTAGTTTCGGGGCGTCTAACCCTCACCGGGTAGTTTCGGGTCTCCTGACCCGAAATAACGCTTGATGTCTGAAAATTCATATTCGAATATATCGTCACATAGGCCTTTTCTCAAAGGGTCTTGATACATATATCTTAATTTCTCAGTAAATTTCTTTTCACTGAGAATGTTAAAATCATAGTAATCTGGCTGCCATAATTGGTAAGTGTGTCCTTTCTTTTTTGGCATCGGTAGCAGGATTCTTAATAGTATTCCTTTATCCCATACTAAAAGATATTCAATGGCTTTTTTTGCAATATATTTCTTGATATCTCGTATGATGTCCGGAAGGTCAGGAGACCTTCCACTACCCGGGGATTGATTATTGTCCGGAAGGTCAGGAGACCTTCCACTACCCGGGGATTGATTATTGTCCGGAAGGTCAGGAGACCTTCCACTACCCGGGGATTGATTATTGTCCGGAAGGTCAGGAGACCTTCCACTACCCGGGGATTGATTATTGT
>JAGXTA010000007.1 GCA_018333535.1 Deltaproteobacteria bacterium
CTTCAACCCATTGTGAGTTATCAGGGGCATATCGTGTCACCCATTTGTACAGCCATGATCGCGAACGACCAAGAGATGCACAAATGTCTTTTGGATCTTCGCCATCGAAGAACCTTTGTACAGCTTTTAGCCTTTGTTGCTTAATCTTCTTTTTCATGAACACCTCCTTAAATATGAAATGGGTGTTCATGATATAACGGGCTGTGGCTATTCGATTGTCAAAGAACGTTTTTCCACGATGTCCTGAGCATTAAATTTGTCCACGATGTCGTGAACGTTATCAAATATCCCTTAGACAAGGTATCGAAAATCACCTGGATTCCTGCGGAAAAAATAAGGACAGCTGCCAGAATGTTTGCCACCAACCGTCCATCCTGTGCTATTGAGGGAATGGGAATTGCACAGCAGGTCAACTCCACGCATACTATGCTTGCTAAATATAGCCTAACAGCAATAGTAGGAAATATTGATATTGAGGGTGGTGAAGAGCTGCTGGGACCTGGTCCATTTATAACCGAACATGAGATTGAAGCCCCCGACCGGTTATCAGAAGAGCAATGGAATAAACTACTGGGTGGCGATCGCTATCGGCTATATGCACGACCTGGATACAAGTTAATTCAATCTAATGTAGAGCGAGTCTGGGGTAAGCGGTGCGATATCGTTGGTCTCCTGGCCGGGGCTCATGTGCCAGCTACCTGGCGAGCTATGGCATATGGTAAACCATATCCAGTCAAGGCATTTATCACCGTCTCAGGGAACCAGATGCTTTCCCAAACCGATACAAAATTAATATATAAAGCCCTTAAAAGCCTAGACCTATTGGTCGCTGCCGAGCTATTTATAACACCGACGGCAGGGTTAGCCGATTATGTTTTTCCTGCAGCATCCTGGATGGAAAGACCGCATCTATATAATTATCACAATGTACACCCGACTCTCTATGCTGGCGAGCGAGCACTACCAGAGAATATTCCCGGTGAATATGACCGCCACAATGACTATTACTTTTGGCGGGGTCTAGCTCTGAGGCTAGGACAGAAGGATGACTGGCCTTGGGAGACCATCGAGGAGTGTTATGATTACCGCCTGAAACCGTTGGGCTGTACTTTCCAAGAACTACTTGACAAAGGTGGGGTTTACAAACCAGCACGCAAGTTTAAGAAATACGAACAAATTGGCTTTGGTACAGCGACCGGTAAAATCGAATTGTACTCCACAGTGATGGAGAAACTTGGCTATGACCCTTTGCCCTATCATCGAGAGCCAGCGGAAAGCCCGGTAAGTCAACCAGAGTTGGCTAAAAAATACCCCTTAATACTTATTACAGGTGGCCGCTTCCTCCCCTATTTCCATTCGGAGTGGAGGCAAATTGAGCACTTCCGTCGTCAGTATCCATATCCCATCGTGGAAATACACCCCGAAACGGCTAAGAACCTGGGAATAAATGATGGGGATTGGGTGTGGATTGAATCACCGAGGGGCCGAATTATGCAGAAGTGCCGCTATTTCGAGGGGATTGACCCTAGAGTAGTTCATGCCCAGCACGGTTGGTGGTATCCTGAGCTCCCCGGAGAAGAGCCATGGCTACATGGGGTCTGGATCTCCAACGTGAACGTGCTCACTGACAGCGAGCTTGATCATATGGATGAGGCCATTGGAACCTGGCCGTTTAAGAATCTAATGTGTAGGGTCTATAAGGTGGAGGTTTTTGAGGGAAGCTTTGTACCTCATAGTTGAAAACTTGTTATAACTGATAAAAATCATTGAACCCTAATTTAGACTAATATTGGGGCAAGAAGATGGATGAAACGGAGATTCAATATTTAGACCAAACCATACGAGATGCCCAGCAGAGCCTCTGGCGTTTCCGGATGCCGACGGATATAATAATGCCAATCGCGTCAATGATGGACCGGGGTGGATACAAGACCATGGGAGTTGTTGCTGGGCGCAGTGCTAAGGATATGCCACTATCTAATACGGGGAGAGGTATAAATATCCGGATGGGTGCTGACGATATAGATAACCCAAAATATTGGTCTAATATTTTTAGCTTGTGCTTAGGGTTTGTTTTTTCACGTGCACTGTCATACAGCGCGCTGATGTAGAGATTCGTCGAGGCCGCATAACGGATATTCTTCGTTCTTCTTTTACTCCCCAAATAGCCAGTCTGCCTAACCTTTGGATGACTCATGAAAAAGAAGACAATTGTTCTTGTGGGAACCCTTGACACTAAGGGGGAAGAGTCTCTTTACATAAAGAATTTAATTGAAAAGAACAATTACCAGGTTACTACTATTGATGTGGGCACAGGGTGGCGAGGTGAGCTGGTTTTTCCTCCTGATTATCCCCGGGAAGAAGTTGCCAAAGAGGGCGGGAGCAACATGGAAGAAATCCTCTCTCTTGGAGAGAGCGGCCAGGAAAATCGTATGATGGAAATAATGTCAGACGGTGCGATAAAGATTTGTCAACAGCTTTATGAGTCAGGCCAATTGGTCGGTATTATCTCATTGGGTGGAACCATGGGGACGACTCTGGGAACGAGAATAATGAGGGCTCTGCCTTTCGGTCTGCCCAAAGTAATGCTATCTACAATAGCTTCGGGCGATACTCGCCCTTACATCAGCACCAAGGACATTGTTATGATACCGTCTATTGCTGACATTGCCGGATTAAATAGGATAACCGAGACAACCCTTACCCAGGCAGCTGGGGCAGTAATGGGAATGGCGGCTGCTGGTAAAGTAAAACTCTCGGAAAAGCCACTCATCGGAATCACTACCCTCGGCGGCACCACCAACTGCGCTCTCCAGGTTAAGAAAGAGCTTGAGGGAAAGGGTTATGAAACGGTCATCTTTCATGCTAACGGCTGTGGTGGCAGAGCCATGGAAGAGATGATTGAGCAAGGTCTGATCCAGGGGATTTTCGACTTATCCACCAACGAGGTGGTAGACCATCTTTATCAGGGGTGGAGTGATGCTGGGTCGGCGAGAATGGAGGTGGCAGGCAGAAAAGGAGTACCTCAACTCATAGCCCCGGGCAATATTGACCACATAATCTATTCATCGCCCGATAAAATACCTGAGCGATTTAAACACCAATATGTCCATGTTCACAGCCCCGGTATAACTGTGTTGCGAACGAAGAAAAAAGAAATGATCGAAGTTGCTAAGGTTATGGCTGAGAAGTTAAATAAGGCAAAAGGGAAAACGGCGGTAATCCTTCCTCTAAAAGGTTTCTCCATTCTAGACAAGGTCGACAAAGAATTTGACGATCCGGAGGCGAATTTCGCCTTTTTCGAGACCCTGAAACAGAACCTAAAGCCCGAAGTGGAAGTGAGAGAGATAGATGTCCATGTCACTGACACGAGCTTCGGCGATGTGGCAGCGGATATGCTCTTCAAGATGATGCGCGGGTAAAAACAGACATCTCGAGATGAGAATGGAGACGCTCATGACCCCGGGGCCAGTCTCTCCCAGTGAAGTTATTAGAGAATTTAGGTTATGTATTCTTTGTGTCCGGCTTGACAATATGTGTTAGCGTCGTTTCGAGGAGATAATGAGCGGCTTGACTACTTGTTTGATTTTACAACCGTATGTGGACCTCGAAAGGAGGATTACAACAGCATGAATAAGATCGAGTTTGTCGATCAAACCATACGGGATGCGCAACAGAGCCTCTGGGGTTTTATGATGAGGACTGACATGATCACTCCGATTGCACCCATCATGGATCAGGTTGGATACAAAACAATCGCGACTGTGGGTGGTAATGGATATGTCGTAGAGGTCCGGAATCTGAATGAGGATCCCTGGGAGAGAATCCGACTTCTCTCAAAGATGATGCCAAGGACTCCTATCCGCGGGTCCTACATGACCGCAAGTCTTGCCTCTTTTGATATTGATACGCCGCGTGATGTTATCACCCTCTGGATCAAGCGGTCGGTTGCCAATGGGATAAAAAGTTTCTGGATTTGCGATTACCAGACTGATATGGAGAAATTCGTTCACTTCGCGCGTATCGCCAAGGCTGAGGGAGCTGAGGTCGTGCCGGCCTTGATGTATACCTCCAGCCCTGTCCATACCAATGAGCACTGGGCGCGCAAGACCCGACTGATAGCAGAGGCGAAGGATTATGTCGATGCCATCATGATAGAGGATGCGGGAGGGGTCTTAACGCCGGAAAGCACCCGGGAGCTCGTGACCACGGTTCAACGGAACAGTGACGGTATACCTCTTGAGTTCCACTCCCACTGTAATTCAGGACTTGCTCCTCTCTGTTATTTGGAAGCGATTCAATCAGGTGTCACAACAGTGCATACCGCAGTCGCACCTCTCGCCAATGGCACGTCCCTGCCGGCCACGGAAACCATCTTAAGGAATGCCCGCCGTCTGGGCTATTCGTCGAACTTGGATGAGCAGGCTCTCGAAGCCATGTCTACACATTTTAGAAAGATTGCTGAGAAAGAGGGTCTGCCAATCGGAGCGCCATTAGAATACGACCTCTTTCATTACGAGCATCAGGTACCTGGAGGAATGATGACAAACCTGAAGCGCCAGCTTAGGGAGCTCGGGATGGAACACCGGTTGCAAGAGATCCTGGAGGAGATCATTCTGGTTCGAAAGGAGTTCGGTTATCCTGTGATGGCGACACCTTTTTCCCAGATCGTTGGAGCCCAAGCAGTGGAGAACGTTGTCTTAGGTGAGCGGTATAAACGGATACCGGATGAGGCGATTAAGTACGTCATGGGGTTTTATGGAGAGCCAGCTGCCCCAATAGACCAAGATGTCAAGGATAGGATCATGAGCTTACCCCAAGCCAAAAAATTTTTAAATTGGGAGCCTGGGGAGATGTCTAAATCGATCGAAGAGCTGCGTCGGGAAATCGGCCCGGAACTTTCCGATGACGATCTCTTGCTCAGGATTCTGATTCCAGGAAAAGCTCTCAAACGCGGTGAGCCCAGGAAGGAGGTCATTGCGCCTGTGGCTAAAGCTATGTCGCCCGGCAGCCCCCCCCCCGACTTCCCGAAGGAATTCAGCGTGGATGTGGATGGGGAAGTATTCAACGTGAAGATCTCACCCGTGTGGGATGGGAGCGGAAAAGCCGAAACGAGCATGCAGGCAGAGACGCCACAGACACCGCAGACAGCGAAGAGGCCGAAGGAATTCCCCTTGGGTGCCGTGGTCTCCGGGATGGCGGGGTTGATACTTTCGATCGAAGCCAAGGTGGGCGACAGGGTAAAGGAGGGCGATCTGGTGGCAATGATCGAGGCAATGAAAATGAGGAGACATGTCAACTCACCCCGTAGCGGAGTGGTAAAAGAGATCTGGGCCCGTGAAGGCGAGATGGTGGCCCCCGAAGATATTTTGATGGTGGTGGAATAATGGTCAATAAGATTCTCATAGCCAATCGTGGTGAAATAGCCATTCGGGTCATGCGAGCGTGTCGGGAAATGGGGATTCCTTCTGTTGCCGTCTATTCTGAAGCAGACAAGGAGGCATTATTTGTCAATTACGCTGATGAGGCCCATTGCATCGGTCCTCCACCAGCTACTGCAAGCTACCTCAATATCCAGAAAGTGATTGAAGTAGCAAAGGAAAGCGGGGCCGATGCGATCCACCCCGGTTACGGTTTCCTTTCCGAGAATCCAAAATTTGCCCGCGCCTGTGAAGAAGAGGAAATAAAGTTCATCGGACCATCCAGCAGGGTGCTCAAGCTCATGGGTGATAAAGTGGCCGCACGGCGTGAGATGGTAAGGGCGGGGGTCCCTGTGGTGCCAGGCACGGATGAATGCGTGGCGGAATTTGAAAAAACAAAGGATATTGCCAAAGAGATTGGTTATCCGGTGATCATCAAGCCCTCCGGTGGTGGAGGGGGAATCGGGATGACCATTGTTGCAAATGAAGGAGAATTGGCGAAGGCGCTGGAATCCACGCAGGCGATTGCGACAACCACCTTCGGTCTTTGTGATGTCTACATCGAAAAATATTTATCCAATCCCCGCCACATAGAGTTTCAGTTATTGGGAGATTCAAAGGGGAATGCCATTCATTTAGGGGAACGGGAGTGTTCTATCCAGCGGAGACATCAAAAGTTGATCGAAGAATCTCCTTCGCCGGCGGTGACTCCCGCGATGCGCATTAAAATGGGAGAGATAGCGGCAAATGCTGCAAGATATGTGGGCTATGAAGGAGCAGGGACGATGGAGTTCCTTTTCTCCGACGGAAAATTCTACTTCCTCGAAGTGAACGCCCGAGTTCAGGTGGAGCACCCGGTGACAGAGATGGTGACCGGGGTGGACATCGTTATAGAGCAGATACGGATCGCCTCGGGTCTCCCCCTTAGCATTAAACAAGAGGAGGTTCGGTGGAATGGTTGGGCGATCGAATGTCGCATCAATGCTGAGGACCCTTTGAACGATTTTGTACCTACTCCGGGCAAGATCAAGAGTTATCATTCTCCGGGTGGAATTGGAATTCGGGTGGATAGCGGAGTGTACACCCATTACACGGTGCCGCCATTCTACGACTCACTGATATCGAAGCTCATCGTGTGGGGCAGAGACCGGAATGAGGCTATCATGAGGATGCGGCGGGCGCTCTACGAATACATTATTGTCGGGGTTAAAACCAATATCCCATTTCATAAAGCAGTCATGGAAAACCCCCGTTTTGTAAAGGGTGAACTGGGGACCCATTACATTGAAAGGGAAACCACGCTGATCAATGATATGAGGCGAATCATGGAGCGGGAGAAATCGTTAGAGGAAAGGCTCTCTCATTTATTGGAGGGAAAAAAGAGAATAGCCGCTATCGCTGCTGTCACTGCCTTAGCCCGGACCTACGGGGTCCCATACGGCCAAAGCACGAATGGTGGAGGGTAAATATAGAATGAGTACGGGTTGGCATCTTTTCGTACTTTCTGAAAAAAGAAACAGAGGAGGCCATTATGGCTGAAGTGATGAGGGTCCCCTTCTTTCGGGTCAATGTTTTAACCGGTGTTAAGGGAGCAAAAGTCATTGAAGATCCAAAGGCATGTGCCGACTTGATTAAAAAAGCGAAAAGACCTCTTCTGGTCATCGGGGCGCGGGCAATTGAACATTACATCGGAGATAAATTGCACCTGGAATACTGTCTGAAATTGGCCAGGGAAGCCAGCCTCCCGACCTGCGCCACAGCCCATGTCAAAAAGAAGATGCTGGAGTTAGGAACTGTCCCGGATAGCACATATGATGTCATAGAGATCATCAATCATCTCAAGTTTCGGGATTGGAAAGGAGTAAAAAAAGAGGGGAATCATGACCTGGTGATCTTTTCGGGTGTCAGGTGCGATCTTGCTGAACAGGGGCTATCTACCCTCAAACATTTTGCCCCCCACCTAAAAACAATGGCTCTCTGCCGGTTTAGCCACCCAAATGCCGATTATGCCCTGCCGATACTCAACCCTGAGAAATGGAAGAATTTCTGGGACTATTTGCTTATGAACCTAAAAGAGTTGATTAAATGAATATCCTTTTGCGAAGAGAGAATGGCCTACTACGCCGTACCTCGGTATGTGGAATTTAAGAGAGTTTGTCGAAAACCCCAACGTTAAGAATTGAAAAATACAAGATGAGAAAAGGCGGGCTGACCCAGGATACTTGGGATAGAGAAAAAGCGGGGTACAAATTATAAAGGTGAAGGAGAAAAGATAAAAACATGAAAAAAAACACTTCTGTAGTCATCGTTAGTGCAGCAAGAACCCCCTTTGGGAGTTTTAATGGTTCTCTGAAGGACTTTTCTGCGTATGAGCTTGGAGCAATGGTGATTGAGGAGGTTATCAAAAGGGCCGGTATCGAGAAGGACCGGATTGACGAAGTGTATATGGGATGCGCCATAGAAGGAGAGAATGAAGATTTTATCTCCCCTATTTCTGCTGTCTCGGCGATAACCCAGACGTTTCATCACAGGCAGAGAACAAACTCAACACTTTATATAGGGAGAAAATAGGTGAAAAAAAACATCGCTCTGGTCGGAACTCTCGACACTAAAGGGGAGGAGTCTCTTTACATAAAGAATTTAATTGAGAAGAGCAATTACCAGGTTACTACTATTGATGTGGGCACAGGGTGGCGAGGTGAGCTGGTTTTTCCCCCTGATTATCCCCGGGAAGAAGTTGCCAAAGCGGGCGGGAGCAACATGGAAGAAATCCTCTCTCTGGGAGAAAGCGGCCAGGAAAATCGGATTATGGAGTTAATGGCAGGGGGTGCGATAAGGATTTGTCAGCAGCTCCATGAGTTGGGTAAATTGGATGGCATTATATCCTTGGGCGGAACCATGGGGACGAACCTGGGGACGAAGGTCATGAGAACGTTGCCTTTCGGTCTGCCGAAGGTAATGCTCTCCACAATAGCTTCGGGCGATACTCGCCCGTACATCGGTACCAAGGACATTGTTATGATACCGTCTATTGCTGACATTGCCGGATTAAATAGGATAACCGAGACCACCCTTACTCAGGCAGCCGGGGCAGTAATGGGAATGGCGGCTGCTGGGAAAGTGAAGATCTCGGAAAAGCCACTCATCGGGATCACGACCCTCGGTGGTACGACTAACTGCGCCCTTCAGGTCAAGAAAGTACTTGAGGGAAAGGGTTATGAAACGGTCATCTTCCATGCTAATGGCTGCGGTGGCAGAGCCATGGAAGAGATGATTGAACAAGGTCTGATCCAGGGGGCTTTTGACTTGTCCCCCAATGAAGTGGTAGACCATCTTTATCAGGGGTGGGGTGATGCCGGGCCGATGAGGCTGGAGGTGGCAGGCAGAAAAGGGATTCCTCAGCTCATAGCCCCGGGAAATATTGACCACATCATCTATGGATCGCCCGACAAAATTTTGGAACGATTTAGACACCAATACATCCACATTCACGGAACCGGTATCTATGTATTGCGAACAAAGAAGAATGAAATGATTGAGGTCGCAAAGGCCATGGCTGATAAGATTAATAAAGCAAAAGGGAAAACGGCAGTAATCTTTCCTCTAAAGGGTCTCTCTATTCTGGACAAGGTAGACAAGGAATTCGACGACCCTGAGGCGAATGTCGCCTTTTTCGAGACCTTAAAGCAGAGCCTCAAGCCAGGAGTGGAAGTTAAGGAAGTGGACGCTCATGTTACCGATAGCCTGTTTGCTGAAGAAGCAGCAGAGATGCTTTTCAAACTCATGAAAGAGCAAGGGGCCTAAATGAATGTGGGAACAAGATTCTTCGGTTTTCAGCCCGATCGCCCGACCGCCTTACCGCAGGAGGTTGTTCGACACCCTCAAAGGGATACTGAGCAGAGCTGTCCGCCAGCAATAGCCTGAGTCTAAAAAGCCCAAAAATAGGAGAACAAGACTTGAAAACAATAGCTTTGATTGGGACTCTGAACACCAAGGAAGCTGAACTTAATTACATTAGGGAGAAAATCATAGAGCAAGGTCACCATGCAATTGTGATCGATGTCAGCCTCAGGCTATGGGATGACTCTTCCCTCAAGCCGGATATTGGGCAAAAACAAATAGCTGAGGAGAATGGGATAAAGGTAGAGGAATTAGCTTTGCTGTCACAAGAGGAGGCGTGCACCGCAGTAATCAGATGTGCCACCAGCATAGTTGGGAATCTCTACCGGGAAGGCAAGCTGGATGGTGTGATAGGGCTGGGTGGCTCAATGGGAACAGCAATGGCTTCCGCCATGATGAGGAGCTTGCCCTTGGGCGTTCCAAAGGTAATAGTCTCTACGGTTGTGGGTGATATCCGCCCTTATGTGGGGACTAAAGACATCGTTTTTTTCCCAGCAATAACTGATATGTTTGGGCTGAACCGGGTATCCAGAAAGCTTCTGGCCAAGGCTGCAGGCGCCATTTTGGGCATGGTAGAGACGGAGTCGGGGCCCTTCCCTGAGGAGAGGCCCCTCATTGGAATGTCAATCCGCGGTGATAAGACTCCATGCGCCAATATGATAAAGTCCCAGCTTGAGATGAAAGAATTTGAAGTGATCTGCTTCCATGCAGTAGGCCAGGGTTTACTCCTTGAAGAATTGGTGAAGGAAGATCAGATGGTTGGCGTATTGGACCTCGTCCCGGCTGAAGTGAATGAACACCTCTTTGGAGGAATGTTCAGCGCCGGGCCAGACCGCCTGGAAGCAGCGGGTAAAAAAGGAATCCCCCAGCTTATTGGCCCGGGGAGCATAGAATTCGTCTGCTTCCCCAACGAGAAGGCTATACCACATCAATTCAGGAGACGGAAGAGAAGAGAACATAATCCAAATGTCATTGCTATCTTCTTAAATAAGAGGGAGATCATTCTGGTGGCTAAAGTGATGGCAGAGAAGTTGAACCTGGCTAAAGGTCCAACAGCAGTGATAATTCCTAAGAAGAGCACCGGTGGAGGAGGGTGGACCATGGATCCAGTTCTCATTCCTGTCTTTACCAGTACCCTCAAGAGAGAACTAAGGCCCGAGATAGAGGTTGTTGAGGTCGATGAACACATAAATGACAGCTCGTTTGCCAAGGCAGCAGTAGACCTTTTCCTCAAGTTAATGGATAAGCCAAGGGAATGAGGAGATCCTTTTTGCCGAAGATTGTATTAGATACCGGATAGAATCCTTTTTGACTGGGAAGTTATAACACCACAGGACAATTATGGGAAAGTCAAACAATAGATATACTTTCTCTGGCTTTCAGCCAGAGTGTTTCGTCTGCTGGGTAAGGCGAAGCTTGGAAGCGGTGCGAATTGTATCCGATGACAGGCGCCTTCAACTGGAAGTAATAAGGGAGGTGACAAGACGGTTAATGGAGTACCCCATAAATGGTCCTCCTGATAGTGATTTTATTACGTGGTTTTTCCGATTCATAAGTGAGGCAACCGGGAGAGAAGATCCTTACAGCACAATAAAGGCAGAATTTAACCAGAAGGCGATGGGGTTGTATCCACTTCTAAAACAGATTGTATCAAAATCTGAAGACCCGTTACTATCAGCGGCTGTAGTTGCCAGTGCCGGAAACATCATGGATGAGGCGGGTGGGCTCAATTTTGACTTGGAGGAATCGCTACAGTCAGCGATAAGGGCAGGATTTAAGCTTGCGGGCTTTCAGGGGTTTAAGAACTCACTATCAGACTCGCACCGAATACTCTACATTGCAGATAATGCTGGGGAGATAGTTTTTGACCGCCTGATGCTCGAAGAAATTGGCGACCATAAGGTTACCTATGTAGTGAGGGGTGCTCCTTTGGGTACAGATGCTACCATTAAGGATGCAAGGTTCGCTGGTATTGATCATGTTGCCGATGTGGTGAGCACCGAAGCAGAGCATCCGCTTAGAATAGTTGACTCTCAGGTGAAAGAACTCGCAAAAGCGTTGGACGAGGCTGATATGATTATCTCCAAAGGTATGTTGAATTATGAGCTTCTAACTTTTCAACTACAACAGCCTGCATTTTATATCTTAAGGATTAAGTGCCATAATGTTCGAGAAAGTCTTATCTCAAGAGGTAATTTGGGAATAGGAGATGTGGTGCTGATCAGCCAATGAGAGAAGGTGAAGCAAAAAATGTTTGACGTTATTGTTATAGGGGCTGGGCCAGGGGGCTCAGCGGCTGCAAAAAGGTGTGCAGAACAAGGTCTTAGAGCCTTGATTCTGGAAAAGAGAATGCTTCCACGGGATAAGGTATGTTCAGGTATGCTGCTAAGCCGGTTGGCTAAAGTACTGGTCGAGAAAGAATTCGGACAGCTACCTCGAGAGGTTGTGCTGGCTAACCTATCCGGGCTTGTTTTATGGGTACCAAATGTAGGGCAGCATAAGGTAGTTGTTGACATACCTATCACCTGGAGGAAAGATTTAGACTACTGGATGAACCAAAGGGCAAGGGAAAAAGGCGTGGAAATCTGGGATGGGACCATGGTTAAGGAGATCAGTGCTAATGGTGACAAATGTAAAGTCAAGCTGAAAAAAGCAGGTGTACAGCAGGAGTTGGAGGCAAGGTTTGTCATCGGAGCTGATGGGCCTAATTCCGTTACCAGGAAGTCTTTGTTTCCAGAGCTTCAAGTGAGCTACACCACCGCCCAAAGGGAGTGTTATCAAGGAAGTTTAAGTCTTCCGAAAGATTACTCGTATATTGTTTTCCCCCTTCAGCAATACCGACCCAATTTCTGGATCAACCCTAAAGGGGACTGCTTCACCCTTGAAGGTGGACTCAGGGAACTAAAAGGCGAGGTTAGGAGTATCTTGGCTGTTTATGGATTCGGGGAGCAAAAACCCCTGTGGAAGGATGGTTGTATTAACCGCGCTCTACTCTATAAACATCTATCCTCAGGCAGCTTCTCCCCAGCCAAAGGAAACGGATTGCTGGTAGGCGACGCCGCTGGCTTGAAAAATCCATTGAACGGTGAGGGAATACACACCGCCTTAAAAAGTGGGCTTCTCGCAGCGGAATCCATCGCGAAGGCTATTAAAACAGAGAAATCAGTTTCGAAGATATACCTTGATGAAATAAGTCCTTTAATGGAAGATCTCCACTTAAATTATGCTAAGGTGGAGAAAATTAAAGAGCAGATAAACAAGGGGCCTCAAACTCTTAATGTGTTGGGAGAGGCTTTCGAAGAATCAATCGAATCCATTAACTTTTAAAACTCCCCCAAGGGAAAAATCTAAACTTTCTCTAAAGCAATTCGAAAATGTCTTTTTAAAAACCGTATTGAAGAAGAGGCATATTGTGTTGTGGATTATTGAATATATGTCCTTCAAGGAGGTCAAAAATGGTTGGTATTACATCTTATGGAATCTGTATTCCTCCTTATAGGCTTGCCAGGGATGAGATTGCTCAGGCCTGGAAGATTAAGAGCCTTGGTGGAGAGAGGGCAGTTGCGAGATATGATGAGGATAGTTTGACTATGGCCGTGGGTGCTGCACTCGGTTGTCTCAAAAATGGTCTTAAACAGGTCGATGGACTATTTTTTGCAAGCACGACTTCACCTTACAAAGAGAAGCAGACTGCTGCCATCATCGCTGCTTCCTTAGATCTCCCCAGAGAGACCCGCACGGCTGATTTTACCGATTCCTTGAGGTCAGGGACGATCGCTCTGAGTTCAGCGATCGATGCCGTGAAGAGCGGTTCGTCGCGGAATATCATCGTTGCTGCCTCGGACTGCAGGATGGGGGCGGGAAGAAGTCAATTTGAGCAACTCTTCGGCGACGGAGCAGTGGCCTTGGCAATAGGGGACTCAGATGTCATTGCTGACATCGAAGGGAATTATTCCCTCTTCGGTGAGCTTCTTGAAGCGTGGAGGCTTGAAGGAAGTCCCTTTGTTCAGTCCTGGGAAGAGCGCTTCATTGTCACGGAGGGCTATATGAAGACGATGCAGACGATCCTTTCAGGGGTTATGGAAAAATATAGAGTAACCCCGAAGGAATTCGCAAAGGTTGTGGTTTACGGGCCTGATGTGAAGAGTCATGCCAATTTAGCGAAGCGACTCGGATTTGACCTCCGAACTCAGGTCCAGGATCCTCTGTTTGAATCACTTGGCAACATGGGAACGGCGGCACTTCCGATGATGTTGGTGGCTGCGCTGTGTGAGGCTCGGCCGAACGATAGAATTCTGGTTGCCAATTATGCGGATGGTGGAGATGCTTTTATCCTGAAAATTACCGAGAATATCGGTAAGGTTCAGGAAAAGATGAAGAAGCGTTTGGAAAAGAAGATCTGTATCAATTACGAGAGATATTTGACTTGGCGAGACTTGGTGCCGCTGGAGGAACCTAAGCGTCCGGATATTAGGCCACCGTCCGTCAGTTGTTTGTGGCGGGAAAGGAAGAGTGTCCTCGCTCTTTACGGGAATCGGTGCAGAGAATGCGGTACCGTACAATATCCGCCACAGCGAGTATGTGCGAACTGCCAAACGAAGGATAGGTTCGAGGATTACAAATTATCTGACAAACATGGAAAGATTTTTACATACGCTATCGATTACTTAACCTCAAGCAAGGAAGCTCCTGCGCTGATCGGTGTCGTTGACTTTGAAGGGGGTGGTCGAATCATGTGCGAAATAGCGGAGTGTGAGCCCTCTGAAATTAACATAGGAATGCCAGTAGAAATGTGTTTTAAGAAGCTGGGGGAGGGGGGTGGCGTTCTTAATTACTTTTGGAAGGCCAGACCGGTTTCCTAATCGGATGTGATGGGAGGAAAAATGAACACGATCAAAGACAAAGTGGCGATTATTGGGATGGGTTGCACAAAGTTTGGAGAATTATGGGACAAGAGCGTTGACGACCTGATCATTGACGCAACCTATGAAGCATGTGAAGATGCGGGATTAGGGCTGAAGGATGTTCAGGCCTCTTGGTTGGGGACGGTTTTCTCAGGGCATACCGCCTTAAGCTTATCTTCTCCTTTGAAGTTGCAGTATATTCCAGTGACCCGTGTTGAGAACATGTGTGCCACGGGGATGGAGGCTTTAAGAGGTGCGGTCTATGCGGTGGCCTCAGGGGCATGTGAGATTGCATTAGCGGTTGGTGTGGAGAAGCTTAAGGATACGGGGTGGACAGGTGTCCAGCCCACCAATGTCCTTGGCCGATCGACCATGGGGACAACCGGCACAGAGGTATCGCTTTCTCCTCCTGCGATGTTTTCGGAGTTGGCTCTGAGATATTTTGATAAGTATAGGATAGAACCTGAGGAAGGGAGGAGGTTATTGGCTGAGATAGCGGTGAAGAATCATCGTCATGGGAGCATGAATCCGAAGGCTCATTTCCAGAATGAATTGACGGTGGAGCAGGTATTGAAAGCTCCTATTGTGGCTTGGCCTTTGGGGGTGTTGGACTGTTGTGGGGTGAGCGATGGAGCATCTGCAGCCATTGTGACGCGTGCCGAATTGGCAAGAAATTTTAGGGAGGATCCAATTTATATTAAGTCTTTGGCCATCAGTGTTGGTCCACGTCTGGATTTGATAACTCAGGGTTATGACTTTGCCCATGTGGAGGAGAATGTTCGTGCCTCAAGGATGGCCTATTCTGAGGCTGCGATAAAGGATCCGCTTAAAGAGTTGAGTGTAGCAGAGGTTCATGACTGTTTTACCATTCACGAGATGGTGATCTATGAGGATCTGGGTTGGAGTGGTAGGGGCAGGGCGAAGGAGGATATTGAGGCTGGGACATTCACCTTGAAAGGGGAACTTCCTGTCAATACGGATGGTGGTTTGAAGTGTTTTGGTCATCCCTTGGGGGCAAGTGGTTTGAGGATGCAGTATGAAATTTATAAGCAACTGCAGGGCAAGACAGGTTCCCGTCAGGTGAAGAATCCACGATTAGGCCTTGCTCATAATCTGGGTGGAGCGGTTTGGGGAGGGATTGCCTGCATAGCCATTACTGGAAATGAAAAGGACTGGAGGTAGGGGTAGACTATGGTTAGAAAATTTGATAATGTCGACACGGTCGTGAAGAATACGTGTTAGATCTGAAAGTTCTTGGATCGGTAAGGGCAACGATGACAGGAGAGATATAAATACCTTCACCGTCCAGGGTCCAAAGCGGATTCTGTTTCTCCAATGAAGACAAAGGCCGAGTATCCAAAAGACATGGCAGAACTCGGTTCTGTTAAGCAGGGGGTTCAAAGCCATAGACAGAAACTTGTTTTGAAGGAAGAGGTAGCTTCGGAGGGTCGAGGTAATTGCGTTCGAGCGGAAAAAATGGTAAGGCGAAATATTTTTTTTGAACGAGAGATCGTTTAAGTACTACGATATTTATTCTGTGGAGGAGGGTCAGGATGGAAGAACGTCGCACACCACGGGTGCTCGGAGAGCTGATCGATGATAGGGCAGAGAAGTTAGGGGATAAAATCTTTCTCCGTTTCAAGGACCAGAAGTTTAGCTATGAGGAGATAAGACGATATTCAAACCGATGCGCAAACGCATTCAAAAACCTGGGGATAAAGAAGGGAGATAAGGTCAGCATCATGCTCCCAAACTGCCCGGAGTTCCTTTACATTTGGTTCGGCCTGGCAAAGTGTGGGGCGGTCGAAGTTCCAGTGAATACATCCTACAAGGGTGAGTTTTTACGACATATTGTTGACCAGTCCGATTCAAGAATCTTTGTCGTTGCCCATGAATTTCTGGACCGGCTCAAACTGATAGAGGATGCCTTGAAGAAATTGGAAAGGGTGGTAGTCTTGGGGGATATCCAGAAACAAGAAACTGCTGAATTCAAGATTCCGATGATGAGCTTTAAGGAGTTCTTCAATAACTCTGAAGAGTCTGTCGATGTCAAGGTCCTTCCCTCTGATCCCATCAACATCATCTATACCTCAGGGACGACCGGTCTTTCTAAGGGAGCCTTGGGTCCCCACAAGTTTTACATTGTCTGTGCAGAAAAGATGCTTGAATACCGCGAGGGCGGGAAGGAGGACATCTTCTACACGTTCATGCCGCTCTATCATTTTAATGCCCAGGTTCTCACGACCATAACTACGCTAATAGCAGAAGCTCAGATGGTCCTGGCTGAGCGCTTTAGCGCCTCCCGTTTCTGGGATGATGTGCGTCACTATGTAGCGACCCAATTTAACTACCTTGGAGGGGTCATCCCGATTCTGGCCAAACAGCCACCAAAGCCCAACGATTTGGACAATCCGGTCCGTATTGCCTTAGGGGGAGGATGCCCTGCGGCAGTGATGGAGGAAGTGGAAAAAAGATTCGGGATAAAATGTTTAGAAGGGTTCGGGATGACTGAGATAGGAATCCCCATTCACGTTAGGGTGAACGACAGGAGGCCAGGCTCCTGTGGAAAGCCGATGGATATCTACGAGATAAAGCTATTTGACGATCAAGACAACGAAGTCCCCGTAGGAGAGGTTGGAGAGATCGTGTTTCGTCCACGCGAGCCCTATATTATGATGTTAGAATATTACAATATGCCAGAGAAGACCCTGGAAGCTTTTCGAAACCTTTGGTTCCATACAGGAGATTTAGCCAAGAAAGATGCGGACGGATATTTCTATTTTGTCGATAGGAAGAAGGATGCGCTCCGGAGAAGAGGAGAGAACATCTCTTCCTTTGAGGTGGAGAGGGCGATCAATTCTCACCCGAGCGTCCTGGAGTCGGCAGCTGTTGCAGTCCCGTCCGAGGTTGGGGAGGATGAAGTGAAAATATGCGTCGTCCTTAAGCCTGGTGCCACTCTCACCCCGGAGGAACTGATCAAGTATTGCAACGACAGGATGCCCTACTTTGCCGTGCCTCGATTTGTAGAGTTTATGGAGAGTTTGCCAAAGACACCGACCGATCGCGTTGAAAAGTATAAACTCAAACAGGCTGGAATCACAGCGAACACATGGGACAGGGAGAAAGCTGGAGTTCAAGTTACCCGATGAGTAGAGGAGGCTGACGAATTGGGATAGAGGACTTTATACGCTTACGCAGAAGACCACGCTTACGTGCCGAAACTCCTAAGGAGAAAGAAAGCCAAAGATGCCACTTCGGCGTGCAGGCACAGGCTTTGCCCGTGGGGCTCCATGAAGAATGGACTCAAGGTTGACACAGGATTTAACATTTGCTATAAAACCAATGCTCCGTTTAAAGCAAGAAAAATTAGATATGGAAATGAAAAAGAAATAATTGCTGTTAGGTAAACCCCCGGCTCTGCCGGGGAACTCCCAGAGTTTGACATTTTCGGGAATATGCATTTCTATCATGCATTTTTACCAGGGGTGAAAAACCGATGCCAGTATGATCTATTGGATTAATCTTTTCCGATTGCGATTAGGCCCCTTTGAGGGGCCAGGAATCGTAAAGCCCCTGGCTTTGCCGGGGGATACTTACTGAATAGAGCGGGCCTTATCGCAAAAAATTGCCACGCCCTTTAAGAGACTATGTCGTAATGTCATTGCGAGGGAGTGAAGCGACCGAAGCAATCTCGTAATGCACTGAAAATAAATGGATTGCCACGCTCCCTCCTGTCGCTCGCAAAGACAATTAGTCTCTTAGGAATAAAATTGTGCGCGTAGATGTCACAATATTTTTAGCACCATCATTTGATCCCCTATTCATGGGTATTCCAGAGCGTTTTTGAAAATCTCAACTTTTTGAATATTGACGTTTCCTGTTTGGTTCCGGCTATGCCGGGTTAGGGATTACGACACGGTCTCTAAGCGAAAGAGGCTATTTAGAAACAGAAGGTTTTTCTCATATTTTCCCAATGGATGTTCCTCATTTCCGTGCATCCTTCCCATATCAAATTGCTTTCTCTTATATCACGAAAAGGAGGAGCAACGAGATTTAATAAGCTATCAAAATATTAAAAGGAGGTAAGTCATCATGCCCTTTACAATGTTTGGTCGAGCAATTCGAAAGATGGGTGTGATTGGTTCAGGAAATATTGGCCCGGATATTACGCTTCATTTCAGTCAAAACCTCTATGATTATGGTGTCCCTGTCTAAGACAAAGGTGTCAGGTCTACACAGGCTGTTGCCCAAATCGATTTCATGCTTCGACAAGCTCAGCATGACCGGAAAAGTTACATGATTTCAACATAACACCGCTCGCCCTAAGCCTGTCGAAGGGCAAATTGTTGGTTTGGGCAACAGCCTCTTGGCAATAGACATTTTGGGAGCAAACTTTTGTTAGAATAAAATAGACAAAAAGGTATCACTTTAGCTCTTTGAAAAAAGAATAAGCTGGCAATTTAAGATCTCGTCCGTTGACCGAGCTTTCAATGCCTCTTTTGCGGTAGAGAGGATGATTTCTACCGGGTTGTGACCTTGGAGTTGGGCGGATCGGAACAGGG
>JAGXTA010000008.1 GCA_018333535.1 Deltaproteobacteria bacterium
CCCTATCTCCCCATCCCCTCATCTCCCCATCTCTTCGTCTTAATAGAATACGCCAACTTTTTTAGGGATGATAACGTATCTCAATCTTTAAGTCTGACCCCGAATCTTCTTCCACAAAAATGAATTTTGAAGGTGCGACCCCAAACCCCCAAGGATTTCCTAAAGTTTTTCTGGATAAATCAACCTGAATACCTTGTATCCGTTAGTAAAAAGTTGCGAGTTAAACATAAATTCTCCCTTTCCAACTATTGTTATGGACATCTTATTCTCGACCGTCTGCGTTACATCAAGTTTCTTGCATGCTTCATAAACCGAAGATTCTCCAGGGATGATTTTCTCCTCCAAAATCTTTGTGAAAAACTTTTCACGAAACGATTTCGAGGTTATTGTATATTGGACTTTGAAACCTGGGAATTCGTCAAACTCAAGACCTTCAACATGCTTTTCTACCTTGTCATAGACCACCAATGCACAAGGTTGGGAGTGTTGTTCAACATATCTCCTTGCAGTCGCTTCAAATGACGTGCCGTATTTGCCTGCCAAATCAGTTATTACATTGCACCCCAGGGGAAAGGAGTTAGCCTCAATGGCAAAATGATCGAGTTGGAAAATGAGATTCGCAGCTAATTTGTTGGCTTCAGCCTCGAGTCTGAGCTTGGTAAAAAAACTTAGGTCTTCGATACTGCAGACATAGAATTTTTGTACATGCTCTGGAAGGACATAGTGACCCACTTCATGGAGGGTACTGAATACAGTCTGGTTCCTATGGAGTTGTCTCTGAGTTGCAATTATTCTATCGTTGTAGCTCAATACCGCTCTAATATCTCGTTTCTCAATAAGTTCTGGCATAAAATCCAATTCCCTCATGAAATCAAAGCTCAATTGTTTCAAATCCAAATAGCCCAGTATTTCACCCACGTTTGTTGGGATTCTTCCTGTCATGCCACTTGCTTGAAGTAAACCCTCTACAACGTCTTCAATTGCCAGGTTTAAGTTCTCCGCGATAACCCTTTCTACCTTTGGCATGAAAAAATCACTTTCCCTTTCTTTCAAAAAGCTTTAACCCAAACTTTGTTATTTCCGAAGATGAAGCATCCTTTGAATGTGCCGCTACCCGCAGCTCTTCCTCTTCAAGCCCGTGCAACCTTTTTTCCTTTAGCCTCGCTAAATAGTCCACCGCCTGTTTGACTCTCTCCTTTTTTTGAAGCTCACTCAACTTATCTCTAGTAGCACATCTAATTAAAGTATCCATAGACTTTGTCTGGATCGAAGATCCATTTTCCCATCTGCAATAAGTCTTGTTACCAATGCTCAGGAAGGCAGCCATTTGTTCTTGGGTGTAGCCTATTCTTTTTCTGATTTCTTTTAATTCAGAAGGAGTAAGCAGGCCGATAGCTTCATACCTTGCATCACTTATTTGTCTCATGGCATTGTCGTCGAATATTTTCTCACCACATGCGTCACACTCATCCCATGAGATGTTTCCAACCCTCAATTCCTTCTTTGCTGTTCCGCATCTAACCTCTGTTACAAATTCACCCTCTCTTGAAGCAAGCGTGCCTTCGTCGCAGATAGGACACTTAATTGAATCTTTCCTCGCATTACCCATCTTATCCTCCTTTCCGAGGCACATGGGCCGAAATAACGATCAACCTTTCGCCTCCCTTTTCTCCCCATAACTGAACCTTAATATAGTATTTTTTCTCCATTATAACGGGCAACATTTCGAATATAATTTTCCCCGTATGAGGCGGTTTCCGAGTTATGCTCTTATGGACCTCCTTTCCTTCTTTAATGTAAGACACAATAGCATCTAAAACGTCGTCGGGGGTTAAGTTCTCGTTAAGAACATCGGTGGCTGCCCTTCCAGTCCATGTAACTTGCCTTTTTCCTGCAAGGGTTGAGATTTTCTTTAAGATGCTTGCATTTGTTTCGAACGTACTGATCGGCACCATTATTGCCGTCCAATACTAATTTTGCTACATAAAATCACAAAAAGCAAAGCTTGTCAAGTGGTTTTTGTCACTTTCTACCCAGATTTATTTCTAAACTCACCTTGCTCCATGTCTTGGCTGCATTTTGCCCCGACCCGAATGCTATACTGTAAGTCATTAATCTTTCAATAAATACATTGTCTTAGGGGTAGGGGGTAGGGAATCGGAGTATCTTGGGGCACTGATGGTTTGGTCACCAAATGGTCCAAAATAATGAATGAAGTCTTACTCGGTATTGTTTTTCCGTTTGGGATTGGCTCACTACCGTGGATCTGGTGGCACGGAGAACTCAAGAAGTGGGGCAATTTCATAATCCATAAAAATCCGAAATCCGAATTTAAAACGGCCAACTTTTTTAGGGAGGACACCAAATCTCAATCTTTAAGTCTGACCCCGAATCTTCTTCCATTCATCTTGATAAAGAATAAGAACCCAAGATCCCGTTTTCGAAATACAGATAGATTCCTGATCCGTAAACCCATTGTTCACTCCTGCTTCGGGCAGTAACACTCTCATTGATTCTATCTGGTTTACCACATAAACGGATAACTTGTTCCGCTGTCATTCCAATTCTCACTTCCTTATTCGTTAGCAATTTCTTAATCTCTTCGGCAGAAAGTGAGAGTTCCCTTGGGGGCTTTATTATTTCAGGTTTATCGTATTTCCTGTTAGATTCTTCCGCCAACTGCAATAACCTGTCATAACTAACAATCGTCCCGTTTTCTTCTAAGGTATAACCAATCTTCTGGTACCCCTTTTTTGAATCCGTTCTCCATAAACATACCCAGCCACCCTTTTCGTAACTGAATAAGAAAAATTCTTCTTCAATATATTTTCCCACTATTTCAGAATGAACATCTTTTTCTTTATAAATATTCCCCCTCTTTAAGGCATAAAAATAATTTTGCTCCCCGGATGAAACGATTATCGAGGACAGTCCTATAATTATCAAAAGGAATATAAATATAGCCCTTCTTTTCATCTGATTTTGCCCTCTGCGCTACGCTATCAGTATACGACCAACTTTCTTATGGATAACACCCTGCCACGCCTGACTAAAAAATTCAGTCATGCGGTAAGGACTAAATCGAAAATGAGAAACGAACCTACTTGTCTTAAAGACTTGACTGAAAAATTCAGTCAAGTCCCATGGTTTAGATTTGGCCTCAGAATCCTGTAACCCATTAAATCACCTATCCGTTTCTTTATTAAATCCACACTCCCTGCCTGCGGCAGGCAGGCGCTAGGCTTCAGGGCACGGCCAACTTTTTCAGGGATGACACCTGTTTCTATTGGGTCTATTTCTAAAATAACTTAACTACGTCCCCGAGGCCGTTAGAGAGACCAAACCTTCTCATAAAGCTCCTTACGTGTCAGACAGATAGATTGACTTCTCATAATTATGGCTAGTCATCCTACCTTTGTTGATTAACTCAGGGTCCCCCACAATTCAGCATAGACTGATAGACAAAAATGTGTTATTAATAATATATGCGGAAAGACTCCCTGATTAAGACGAATTCTTACCTCAGAGACCCAAAGCAGCGAGAAATACTACTTGCCAAAACAATCGTCTCCTCAACAGCAATCGAAGGTGTCCATTTGGATTGGGACGAGCTGGGGAAGTCACTTTCTACCTCTGAGAAACACATTAGGGTCTACGTTTCCGCAAAGTCTTCCGGATCACGCCGCTGAAAACATCCTCCATCGGTTTGTAATCTCGATCCAAACCTCCCCGTATCGCCGCTGATACCCCGCCACCGCTCTTACACCCATTAGCCAGTGTCGGTGTCAGAATGCTGCCTTCGCCTAAAATTGACAGGCTCGGCCAGTGGAACTTGACTTTTACGAGGCTACTTCTACGTTCACGTAAGTTACGACCCGGATCGTTGCTCACCCCGCTATACGGGACTTTGTCGATGGGCTTCAAAAGGAAGCGTCTCCCCTTCCTCCTGCCATCCAAGCTACATAGCTCTGGCTTTTACCACGACGGGACTTTCACCCATTAGAATGCGCTACCCTTCGCTGGGCACGCTTGAATGTTGCGGTCTGACCCCAAAGTCTTCTTTTCTATTTTTAAGGACTTATTTAATGACTTTGTCTCCCTATCCCCCCATCTCCGGTTATCCCCATCTTCATTTCTAATGAGGCAGGGCCAACTTTTTTTAGAATGATACCTCTTTGTGCTAAATCAAATTTTGAAGGTTTGACCCCGAGACCACATTTCAAGACCTGCCTCCCCTCCTTCCACCAAGCTTCTTCCTTATTAGGTCTGATGTCAACCATCGTCTCCTGAAGATACCACCACTGGCTGGGTGGGGCGAGTGTTGACGTAAAGGCGAAAAATATCCGGCCGGGAATAATGGCCGACGACGTCGAAATCATATTTGCTTCTCGGAATTTCGTCCAAATCCAAATCTGCGGTCAGAATACAAGGTCCTTCAAAATTTGGCCCAGCCAAAATCTGGCCCAGGGGGCCAATGATGCAACTTCCGCCGCGCATCAGAACTGTGGCCGGGTCGTTCCCTTGGGCAGCAGCATAGTCCTCCGGACAATCGGCCCGGGTAAGATACTGGCAGCAGCTGAGGACGAAGCAACGTCCTTCCAGAGCGATGTGGCGCATCGAAGGAAGCCAGGTGTCCCGAGAGTCGGCCGTTGGGGCACAGTAGAGATGAATCCCTTGAGCGAACATATGCATGCGAAGCATGGGCATATAGTTTTCCCAACAAATAACACTTCCGATCTTTCCGATAGGGGTATCAAATACGGGCAGGGTCGAGCCGTCACCAAATCCCCAAATTAGGCGCTCCATGGCTGTGGGCATCAGCTTTCGATGCTTTCCCATGAATCCTCCATCCGGGGAAAAGAAAAGGACCGTACAATAAAGTGTTCCGCCGTCGCGCTCGATGACCCCGATGACCAAGAAAATCCGGGCATCCCGTGCAGCCTTCCCGAGGGCCTCGCAAGCCGGACCGGGCACATCCACAGCACTTTCATAATAACGTCTGAAATCCTCACGCCCTTCTGGCGTCCGGGAGCCAACCCGGGCTCCGAAGTCCAGACCTGAGGGATACGCTGAGACAAACGCCTCAGGCATGACCACCAGTCTCGCTCCTTCCCTGGCCGCTTGGTTCACTAAGGAGTGAACTTTTTCAAGGGTAGTTTTCCGATTAAAAACAACTGGACTATCCTGGATGACTGCAGCGCGGACAATACTCATCTTCCGTCCCCCCTTGGTTTCCGTGGGATTTAATTTCATGTCAGAATATACTCGGCAGGTTGTATCCGTCAAGTGGTTTGAAGTTGAACAAAGAGGATGAGTCAAAATCTATAGGGTGCTATTCATGACTCAATCATCCATCTGTCCTCCGTAGTCCAGCAAGGAGGGACGTAGGATGGATGCTCCATGCTATTTTAATGATAAGCCTTTTTATAGATGAATCTGTCACCCTATCACCCTGTCCCCTCATCTCCCCATCTCTTCGTCTTAATAGAATACGCCAACTTCTTATGGATGACGTCATTTCAGAGAAATGTCAAGATCCAAGACCCCTTGTTGCCCTTTTTTATAAATGACAACCCACTCACCTATTCATAATGAGTCCACATCCTAATGACCTTGACGGTCTTTATTTCTTGCAAAACTTGGTACACGAGGCGGTGTTGAATGGTGATGCGACGGGAATAAGCTCCAGAAAGGTCTCCGATCAGCTTTTCAAAGGATGGAGGGGTTTGAAACGGATTATCAGAAAGAATTTCAAGTAGTTTTTCGGCTTTCTGCCTCAGGCCTGCCGCCGCAATTTTCTTTGCGTCCCTCTGAGCTTGTCTGGTATAGACAATTCTCCACTTTACCATCCAGGCTTCTCGCTGCACTTTTTAACAGGCGTCTTGAGACCCTTCCGAATGGATTCTCTCATACCGGGAACCGATAAAAGATATAATGTCTCTTGAATGGATCGCCAGTCATCTTCGGAAATCAAGATAGCGGTTGACCTCTTACCCGTGATCTGGATCGGCTCGTGGGATTCTCCAGCCTGGTCGAGCAATTTATAAAGGTTTGCCCTTGCCTCCGTGGCCTTAATTGTTGTCATATGGATCACCTCAATATTTAACGTACATGAAAACGTACGCAATGTCAAGAGAGATTGGCACCCTATCTCCCCATCCCCTCATCTCCCCATCTCTTCGTCTTAATAGAATACGCCAACTTTTTTAGGGATGATA
>JAGXTA010000009.1 GCA_018333535.1 Deltaproteobacteria bacterium
GAACGGAATTGAGAAAGGAGGGTATTGATTATGTATTTTATAACGATTTCAGAGATGCTTGGGACGAATGGCGAGAAGATTGCCAGGCAGGTGGCTAAGGAATTGAACTACACTTTCTATGGGGAGGAGGAGCTCTTCAAGGCAGCCGATGAGATGGGTTTTCTCTCCGATATCAAAAAATTGGGCGAAAAAAGCCCGGCGTTGTTGGAAAGGTTCTTCGGCGAAAAGCCAAAGATCTACCTCGACCGTCTCCAGTCCGTCATCTACGAAGTGGCAAGAAAGGGCGATGCCGTCTTCTTCGGTCGGGGAAGCCAGCTTCTGCTTCACTCTTTTGACTGCGCCTTCCATGTTCTGGTGACAGGCTCCACGGAGAAGAGAATCAAACGAGTGATGGAGGAAAAGCAGGCAGGCAGAGAGGTGGCTGAAAAGATGATTCACCGGTCTGACCATGACAAGAGGGGATTCATCAGGTTTGCCTTTGACGAAGACTGGTTAAACCCCCATCTCTATGATCTCATTCCCAATACCGATAAATTGAGCGTCGATTCAGTGGCAAAAATGATCGTTGATGGAGCTCGATCGGAAGGGATCAAATCCTGTGGCATTGACTCCGTCACCAACCTTAAAAAACTCTCACTCCAACGCCAGATTGAGTCTGCGCTCCTGGAGTCCGGTCTGATGACCTCGCACCTCTTCTTCACGATCGAGAATGGCGACCTGGTCAGGGTTTTCGGTATGGTGAACTCTCAGGAGGAGAAGGAAAAGGTCGAAGCTCTTGTGAAGAAAGCCAAGGATATTAAGAGGGTGGCCAATGATCTGGTGATCGTAAACCTCTCGATGACCGGCCTTTAAAATCTGGAGGCAGAAAGAATATCGTGGGGCGAATCCATAATCCATATGGGTCGCCCTT
Source organism: Deltaproteobacteria bacterium (assembly GCA_018333535.1). GTDB lineage: Bacteria > Desulfobacterota > BSN033 > BSN033 > UBA1163 > RBG-16-49-23. The sequence continues at coordinate 911 of JAGXTA010000009.1, forward strand.
TTTTTTTCATTTTACCCCGTTAGAATTGAACTACCACCAGCTACAAGCTGGTGGATTCATTACCGACTGAAGTCGGCTAAAGAAAATATGTATCAGCGCAGAAATCCTCACGAGGGAAAACCCGCAAAGACTGCACACAGTGTGCATACTAAAGTCTTCGCCTGAAGGCGAGGGTTTCTTCCCCGAGTGAGACAATAATGCCACTCCTGCCCTGCTCGCGGGCCGTCGCGGCAGGTCGGCGCAGTGAAGGTCCGCTGAAATTTCTAACGGGGTTTAGGCGTTGAACATCCAGCGGCAGTACTTTCTCTCAATCCGGTCCACACCTTCATAGAGGATCACACCCAGGACCCCCATTCCCATGATGCCGGTGTACATCGAGAGATAATCGAGCGTGCTCCAGGCATCCAGGATGAAAAACCCAAGGCCGTTCTCTGTGGCAAAAGACTCCACAAAAAAGAGGACGGCAATCGAAGTCCCAATGCTGATCCTCAGAGAGGTGAGGATCTTCGGAAGGCAGGCCGGAAAGATCGCGTGAAGAAAGATCTGCTTTGGACGGGCGCCCAAAGAGAGGACGGAAAGAATCTGTTCTTCGTCAATCCCTTTTGCCGCATCACGGGTGGTCACTAAAATCTGGAAGAAGACGATGATGAAGATGATGAAGATCTTCGAAAGATCGCCTAATCCGAAGAGAAGAAGGATGAGGGGAAGAAAGACGATCTTGGGAATCGGATAGATGAGGTAGATCATGGGCGAGACGAGCTCATCGATCCTCTTTCTTCTCCCTAAATAGAGCCCGAAGGGAACCGCCAGAATGAGCGCCCATAAAAGACTCAGAAGAATCCGGTAGGCGCTGACCATGAAATGACCCCCCAGTCCTTTTCCCAGACTGGGCAAAAGGGCTGAGAAGACCAGGTGAGGGTACGGAAGGATCTGGGTTTTAAAAATATAGGCCAGCAGATACCAGACCCCAAAGACCACAGCCACAGCCAAAAGGGTTCGCCCTTTAAACATCCGTCACCTCTTCAGATATCCTCTCAACAGGTTGCAGTATTGATGGAAGAGATCGCTCTTTCTGTATTCGGAGTTTCTCTCAACCATTCCGACTCCGTTGATCGAGAGAAGATCATATCCCCCTTCATTCATCACCAGCGCCTTCTCCCCCAAAAAGACGGCCTCCTCAATGCTGTGGGTGACATGGACAAGGGCCAGTTCCCTCTGGCGGCAGATATTAAGGATCAGGTTCTGTAAATGCTCCCGTGTGAAGGCATCGAGAGAAGAGAAGGGTTCATCGAGCAGAAGGAGTGAGGGTCTGAGGGCCAGCGCTCTGGCAATGGCAACCCGCTGTTTCTCTCCGCCGCTCAACTGATTTGGAAAACGGTCCAGGAGGTGGTCGATCGTCAACTCCCGCAGAATCGGAAGGACGGTCTCTTTCGTCTCCTTCTTTGAAAAACCTCTAATCCTCAACCCGAGAGACGCATTCTGAAAAACGGTCTTCCATGGAAGGAGCCCGTAGTGTTGAAGAACCAGGGCGATCTCTCTTTGATGGCCATTGAGCCGCTCCCCCCTGAAGAGGATCTCCCCCTTTTCAGGCTTTTTCAGGCCGGAAAGAAGATAGAGAAGCGTTGTCTTCCCGCAACCGGAAGGCCCGATCACGCTCAGCGGAACGCCCGAAGAGACTTCGAAAGTGAGACTTTCAAAGACGACCTTCTTCGTTCCCTTTTCAGAATAGGAGGCGGCCAGGTTCTGAACCTCGATCATCTCACGCCTTTCACCCAGACATCGTTCACCAGAGAGGAATGGGTGATTTTAGAAGTCTCAAAACCCTTCCCTTCCATCCAGGTCTTTACAGCCTGAATCTCTTCCGGCCTGGGGATCTGGATGTCTGAGAAAGGGTTCAGTGTAAAGATATCTTTTATGGGAGTGGGAAGTCTTCCCTTTTCCACAAGCAGTTCCCGCCAACGCAGAGGATCTTCATTGATCATCCGGACGGCCTGTCCATAGGCTCTGCCAAAACGAATCATGGTCTCGCTCTCCGCCCGGATGAAGGATTCCTGAAAGACGAGCACGACCTGTGTCCCTTTCAATCCATAGTCTCCTCCCAGCTTCCTGGCTCCCTGAAAGATGGCCAGTGAGGCAAGGGGTTCGGGAAGCGTGGCCGCCTTCACCTTTCCCTCCATCAGCATCTGAAACCGGAGGGGAATCTTCTTCACCTCCACCTTCTTCACCTCATCGATCTTGAGCCCTTTGAGGCTGAGCAGCGAATCGGTCACATACTCCGCAATCGTATGGGAGGAGAGGCCGATCTCGTTTCCGCGCAGTTCTTCGATCCCCTTCAGGCCAGACCCGGGCGAGGCCAGGACCACGAAGAGGTCCTTCTTCGATGTAGGCACGGTCATATTCGTCACGATGGTGAAGGGAATCTCTTTGCTCCTTAACAAGCTAATGCCGAGGATGTCATGGATGGCCCCGTGAATCGCTCCTGATTGGATGGCGCTGTCCCGCTCCAGGGCGCTCGCAAAGGAGACGATCTCCACCTTTAATCCCGATGACTGAAAGAGCCCCCTCTCCTGAGCCACGATGAACGGAAGCGACTCCAGGATGGGAAGCACGCCGATCCGGATGGAAGAGGCTTCGGCATTGGGAATAAACATTGAGGCTGTGATCAACCCTATGATCAAACAAAAGAAGACTGAAAACCTTTTCATTTTCCCCTCTATTTTAACAGAGTATCGAATAAGACGGCTAAAAAGAGAACGATGCTGACCATTCCATTCAGCGTAAAAAAGGAGAAGTTGATCTTTGATAGGTCTTTCGGGGAGAGGATCGTATGTTCCACAAAGAGAAAGACGAAGACAAGGACAACGCCTCCGAAGTAGATGGCGCCCATCCCTCCTGAAATTCCGGTCTGAATGAAGAAGAAGAGGGCAACGACATGGAAGAGAGCGGCCATTCGAAGCCCCTTCTTAATTCCGAAAAACCGGGGGATCGAAAAGAGACGCGCCTTTTGATCGAATTCATAATCGAGACAGGCATAGAGGATATCGAACCCTGCCACCCAGAACATCGTCCCCAATCCTAAAAGAATAGGCAATATTTCAACGGCACCTTTGACAGCAATATAAGCGCCGATGGGCGCGAAACTGAGAGAGAAGCCCAGAACGAGATGGGAAAGAGCGGTGAACCGTTTGGTGTAGGAGTAGAAGAGAATCCAGGCCAGCCCCGGAAATGAGAGCGCAAACGTCAAAGGGTTAAGCATCCATGCGGAGAAGATAAAAATCACCGAAGAGACGACGATAAAACCGATGAAGAAATTTCTTGAAATTGCTCTCCTCGGAAGGGCGCGATCCTGTGTCCTCGGGTTTCTTGCATCATAGGCTTCGTCCGCCAGGCGATTGAAGGCCATGGCGCTGTTTCTCGCTCCGATCATGGCAAGAAGGATCCAGAACGATTGATAGAGGGTCGGCAGTCCCTTTGCCGCAAGCACGGCTCCGGAAAAGGCAAACGGAAGGGCGAAGAGCGTATGCTCAAATTTGATCGACTCCAAAACGATTCCAATGCGTTTCAACACTTTTGGCAGCCCCTTATTCCAGCCCAAACGATTTCCATAACTGATCGATCCGCCTTTTCACTACAGGGTCCATCTCAATCCTTTTCGGCCACGGCCGGACAAACCCCTCCTCCGGCCATTTCTTCGTCGCATCGATCCCCATCTTGCTCCCGTAGTGAGGAAGTCCGGAAGCATGATCGAGCGCATCGACCGGGCCTTCGGAGAAGAAGACATCCCTCTTGGGATCGATATTCGCCCCGAGGATCCAGAGACATTCCGAAAGATTCTGAACATCGACCTCTCCATCGAAGACAACGATCACCTTTGAAAACATCATCTGCCCCATTCCCCAGAGGGCATAACCGATCTTTCTCGCATGGCCCGGGTATCGTTTATCGATGGAGACGAAGACGAGGTTGTGAAAGACCCCTTCCACAGGCATATGAATATCGATGATCTCGGGCAACTGCGTCCTGATCAGGGGCAGAAAGATCCTCTCCGTTGTCTTGCCAAGAAAGGAGTCCTCCATGGGCGGGATCCCCACAACGGTCGCCGGATAGACAGCATCCTTCCGATGAGTCAGCGCGGTCACATGCATCACAGGATAGAGATCGGGAAGAGAGTAGAAACCCGTATGGTCGCCAAAAGGCCCTTCCATTCGTCTCTCTCCGGGTTCGACATAACCTTCGATGACAAACTGAGAGTTTGCCGGAACTTCGAGCGAGAGGGTGGCGCATTTGACCATTTCAACTGGTTCTCCCCTTAAAAAACCGGCAAAGACGAACTCATCCATGCCTTCCGGCAGAGGGGCTGTGGCTGAATAGAGAGTGGCCGGGTCAGGGCCCAATGCCACTGCGATCTCAAGCCTCTCTTCTCTTCTCTCTGCCATCCGAAAATGTTGAGCTCCGCCCTTCTGGGGATGCCAGTGGACTCCAAGGGTTTTTGAACCGAAAACCTGCAACCGGTACATGCCCACATTTCGTTTACCATTTTCAGGATCTTTCGTGATCACCATGGGAAAGGTGATGAACCTTCCTCCATCCTCAGGCCAGCATTGAAGCGCCGGAAGCAGCGAGAGATCAGGTTCTTTCAGAACGACCTCCTGACAGGGACCTTTTCCAACCTTCTTTGGAAAGAATTTAGACAACTGATGGAGCCTGGGCAGCGTCTTGATGCTCTTCCAGAGCGTATCAGGGGGCTCCATCTCGAGAAAATTTTTCAACTCTCTTCCCACCTCATCAGGCGATCTTCCTCCAAGACAGAGACACATTCTTTTCTCAGAGCCGAAAAGGTTCGTGATCACCGGAAAGCGATGCCCCTCCACCTTTTCAAAGAGGAGGGCGGGCCCTCCTTTTTTGCTCACCCTGTCAGTGATCTCTGTTATTTCGAGAATTGGACTGACGGGTTGGGAGATTCTTCTCAACTCCCCCTCCCTTTCGATTAATTCAATGAACTGATTGAGATCCCTGAATGCCATAACCTCTCTCCTGATGATGACCACTCGGTCATTTGAAAATGAAAAAAATTATTTCCCGATCCCCTTCCTCATCAACTCCACGATCTCATTGACATGGCGTTCTATCTCAGGCCGTTTCATTCGATTAAGATTCAGTCCTGAATCGAGATAGGAGATCGCATAAGCCTGTAAGAAGCGGTCCATGACCGCATCGAGAAGAAAGACCATCGTCTCCAGATCGATGTCCTTCCGTATTTCAGCCTTCTCCCTTCCCTCCATGAGAAGAGAGGTCAAATATTCCGAAGAGAAGAGGCGAATCCTCTGAAGGAGTTCCTGTCGGAAAGGCGCCTCTCTCTCAAACATCATCTTCAGATAACCTCGATAGATAAACGGATGTCGTTCAATGAAGTCCACGCCTGCGAGAAGCGATCTCCTGATCCTTTCAAAAGTCGGTTGCTCCCTCGTCTCCTGCTTCACCTGTTTCAATGTTTTTCGGACGAGTTCCACCGCATAATCGAAGATAAAGAGAAAGAGGCTCTTTTTGTCGGTGAAATATTGGTAGATGGAGCCTTTGGCAATGCCAAGCTTTGAGACGATCAGGTTGATGCTGGCCCCTTCATAGCCCTTCTCAGAGAACTCTTCAAGGGCTGTCTCCAGAACCCGTTTCTGCTTCTCTTCGGGTAGATTAAAAAAGGTCTTCTTTGCTTCCATACGAGGGGAGAAGGGTCTTTGTGACCACCTGGTCATTTTTAAGACAAAAAAAGAGAAAAATCAATCTTTTCTCTTCAGGCAGATGTAGAGAATTGTCCCTCCAGCAATCATGATGAAAGAGAAAACCTGGCCCAGGGTGAAGGGACCAATGATAAACCCGATGTGGGCGTCCGGTTCCCTGAAAAATTCGACGAAAAAACGAAACAGGCCATAGAGGGACAAAAAGAGGGCTAACAGCCCGCCTGTTGGAAGTTTCTTATCTTTGAGAAGCCAGAGGATGAGAAAGAGAACCCCCCCCTCCAGCCCGCTCTCATAGAGTTGAGACGGGTGGCGGGGATGAGGCCCTCCTCTCGGGAAAATCATCCCCCAGGGAAGGGTGGTCATGCGACCGTAGAGCTCTCCATTGATGAAATTTCCGATCCTTCCCAATCCTAATCCAATGGGCGCAGTGACAATGATAAGGTCCGTAATCTTCCAGAACGATTTCTTATTCCTCCACGAAAAGAGAATCCCAACGAGGAGGACGCCGATCAATCCCCCGTGAAAGGACATCCCCCCGCGCCAGATGGCAAAGACCCCGAGGGGATCTGACAAATACATCTTGAGATCGTAAAAGAGGACATACCCCAAACGTGCGCCCGCCATCAGCCCGATGATGAGATAGAAGTAGAGGTTCTCAACCTCGATCCTTGTGATTCCAAAATCTTTCTTCTTCATCTGGTAACGGACCAGGAGGTAAGAACCGATAAACCCCAAAACATACATCATCCCATACCAGCTCACCCGGATCAGACCTAAATCAATCATGATCGGATTAAAATCAACTTTCATCTCATCTCACCTGACATCATTTTATTCAATAGCGGAAAAAAATTCAATCCTACAGCAAACCTTTTTGGGGAAAGAGCCGATGTACCAGCAAAAAGCACTTCCGCTGCAACCGTCATACTCGCGAAAGCGGGTATCCAGTGGTCTCTTGAGCCAATTTACTTCCTGGATTCCCGTTTTCACGGGAATGACGAAAAAAGATTCGCTGTAGTATTCAATTCATTTTGAGAAATAATTTGACCTTTAATCCCAATTTCTATATAATTTGGACTATGGAAGAGCCATCCAGAAAACAGCAGACCCTTCAGGACTTAAAGAAATTGGTCCTCTCCAAGGCCTCCATTGTCTATATCCTCTCGGATGAAGAGGACCGTGTGGAAACCCTTCTCAAAGAGCTTTCCGCCACCTTTCAACCTGGGCCCAAACTTTTTATCTGGAATCCCTTTTATGGTCTGACCGGCGAGGAGGAGACCATTGAAAACTCCAAGGCTCCTCTCGATGCCCTGGATCGAGTGATCCAGCGAACGGAACAAGCTTTCTATCTCTTCGAGGGAATCCACTCCTTGATGGACGGAGACCCTCTTCTGACAAGAAAGATGAAGGATGTTCACCGGGCTCTTCGGAACCGTTATGCCACCCTCTTCATCGTCGCGCCCGTTCTGGTTGTTCCGGAGGAACTCCGTCGCGATATGGTCATCTACGATCTTCCCATGCCTGACGCCTCTGAAGTGGAGCGTATTTTAAACGGCGTGATCAGCGCAACCCCTCAGACCGCCAAACTGACGGAATCCCTGACACCCGATTTGAAAGAATATATGGTCAAGGCCGCTCTTGGCCTCTCCCTTGACCAGGCGGCTCGCGCCTTCCGGTCCGCCCTGATGGGGAGAACAACCCTCGATGCCTCTGTCATCGATGGGGTCATCGAAGAGAAGGGTCAACTGATCAGAAAGTCGGGAATCCTGACATTGATCACCAACCGGCCCACCCTCGATGAGATCGGCGGCCTCGAAAACCTTAAAGATTGGTTGAGGAAAAGGAGCGGTGTCTTAAGCAAAGAAGGAAAGACCTTTGGTCTTCAACTTCCGAAAGGGGTTTTGATCACCGGTGTCTCGGGATGCGGCAAAAGCCTCTGTGCGAAGGTTTTTGCCTCTTTCTGGCAAGTCCCTTTGCTTCACCTCGATATGGCAAGGCTTTACGACGGAACCATGGGGGAACCTGAAAAGGCCCTTCAGATTGCCCTTCAAACAGCGGAGACCGTTGCCCCCTCTGTGCTCTGGATCGATGAGATCGAGGCAGGCATCAGCATTCAAAGCCAAAAGGCCGGGGGTGGGTCACAATCGAGGGTCTTCGCCTCTTTCCTCACCTGGATGCAGGAAAAAAAGAATTTTGTCTTCATCGCCGCCACAGCCAATGTGATCGAACTCCTTCCTCCCGAGGTCTTGAGAAAGGGCCGTTTTGATCAGATCTTCTTCGTCACCCTGCCCAGTGCCCAGGAGAGAAAGTCCATCCTGTCGATTCATCTGAAAAGGAATGGCGCAGACCCCTCAAAGATCAACTTGGATATGCTGATCAAGGTGACGGAAGGGTTTAACGGTGCTGAGATTGAGCAGGCGGTCTATGGGGCCATGGTCGATGCCTTCAATGATGGTCGGCCGCTGACCGAGCACGACATCATCATCGCCGCCGGAAATACCATCCCCCTTTCGACAACGATGAAAGAGGAGATCGGCCGGATGGAACGCTGGGCTTATAACCGAGCCATTCTTGCCTCCAAGAATTAACCTTACCATTGCAGAAAACTTAGTCATACGGACATGGGTGAATCCCGCGGAAGGTGGGAGTTCGGGGCGAACCTTTAAGTCAATCGAGCACATACGTCCCCGACCCCTGCTGGAGTTCGCCTTAAGTGAAGCCTGCCGATTCCCTTAACATGTCAACTCAATCGCCGTCCGAAGTCCCGCCTTTTGCGGGATTTACCCGTGGCCATTTATGCACCCATTAAAACTGGAAGGTTAATAATCCTTCTCCTCATCATCTTCATCCTGATCATAATCTTCTTCATCTTCTTCATCCTCATCGTACTCGTCGGCCTCTTCCTCTTCCTCCTCTTCATGCTTCTTTTTGGATTTGGCCTTCAGGTCGATCTTCTCCAGACTCTCATCTCCCAGATCATCGATCACCTCGTTAAAAAAGAGCGCCAGAGAGACCAGGTATTCCTCGGGTATTTCTCGGAACCAATCCAAGACCTTCTCCCCCATCTCCAGCTTTTCACTTCCGGTCAAACTCTCAAGCAGGTCGATGGCCTTGCGGTAATGCTTATTGAATGCGCGAATCATAAACGGTCTTTCCTCCTATGTAAAAATGAATAAACCTGCGGATGACATTCCGCAATACATTATACTTTCATTCTTGATTGTTAACAACAAAAAATTGGGGTTATAAGTAGCCCATCACTTATCCGGGGGATATTAGGTAGGTGAGGCTTTAGCCTCCTTTTTTTGGGGGAAAACCCTTTCAATCGAACCGGGTGATCTTGGCGCCGATAAAGGGCATCTTTAAAATATAGTCTTTCAATAAAACCTTCTTCACCTCTCCGCCCTTTCCTTTGGTGCCGCTGGCGTGGATGAGATAAGGAGCCTGACCCACCTTAACAATTCCGATATGTCCGACAATCTCCTCCAGTTTTCTGTCTTCAGGCTTTTTAACGAAAAATAGGATGTCCCCGCTTTTTAATTTGCTTAGACCCTTGAGGAGATGTTCGGATGGGAGAATCTCTACAAAATCCTTTCCCCTCGCCCCCTTGATTCTTATCGTCTTCCCAGTTTCTGATGTGATCTCCCTCCCCCACCTTCCACTGAAAATCATATCCTCCCCATATTCAAAACGGTCCTCATAATTGACGACCTTTCCATCCTTAAGAATTCCCTTTGAATGGAATCGTCTCTCGATAGCAATCTGAATCGCCTCCTCGGGCGTGCGGCTCAGGGCAAGCTCCACAGCCCGGAAGGTCAAATACATGCAATCCACTCTCTCATCTGCCACAATCGTTGCCCTCGTGACATATTCGCCCATCGGATCTTTATCGTATGGAGTTCCGACAAACCTCTCCGCCCAGAAAGCAATCCTCTCCCCCACCGGTTGGGCCTTCAAGAGAGACTGAAATTTTTGGATCTCCTCATCCGTCAGGCCAAAACAGAATTGGGAGAAAAGAAGGATAATGAAAGGAATGAGGGAAACCGAGCTGAGAAATGTCCTCGTTTTCATTTAATATTAATCTAATGCTTTATCTCCAAACTTGCAAGAGATTGTGAAGGAGTGATCAGCAAGAAGTTAGCAAAAAGCAGACGAAAAGGGGGCATTGCTAAAAATATGCACTTTGGGGGGGAAATTGGTGCCGGAGGTCGGAATCCCGAAACGGAATTGAGACCAAGAAGGGTTAGCAATTCTAACCAAAATTTTTCCGACTGTCATGAAAACCCGCAAGTTGTATTTGAACCTACGTTCCGGTGTGCGGTGTCTTCAACGTCCCCTGGGAGTCCGCCACCTCTGCTCTGGTCAATTGTTCTCATGTCAGGCGAAAAAAAGCCCATTCTCTTTTTGAGAACGGGCTTTTTGAGCAATTGAAAATCATTTCCCATGTTACTCTAACCTGATAGGTAAATTCCTATATCTTGCAGATATCTCATCAACGGTGACAACTACCCCTTCTTCTAATTCTTTCTCCATACTCGAAACGACATCGATAATCCGTGCTGTGACAAAATCGGGCCTTGCATTCTCGAAACGTAAACTCACCAGGCTCGGCTTAGGATATCCTCTTAATGCCAGGATCTGTGAAAAATCAAGGTCCTGTGTGATCACCACCCTATTCTGTTTTTGGGCAAAGAGCAGGACATCTATATCTTTGCTTTTTTGGTCCATGACCTCGGAGACACGAATGATATCCCACCCGTGATTTTTCAATGCCTCCACGGTCAAGGGGGAGATGTTCATGTTCGCAAGAAATCCAACGTTAGGCACCCGCGACTCCTTTGAACGGAATCGGTTTCACCTTCTCTGAGGAAAGCCAGGCTGCATACATTAGGGCCTGAGCAACATCTTTCTTTTCAAGTTCCGGATAGGCCTTTAATATTTCGGGGGTTGTCATTCCATTGGCGACGAGTTTAAGAATAACTGAAACAGTTATCCTCATCCCCCGAATGGTCGGTTGGCCAAGGCAAATATCCGGATCAATGGTTATACGATCGAGCTCTTTCATAGGTTTTATCTCCTCATTTCCATATAAATATATACACCAAATTAGAAAAAAAGGGAAATAAGATATCCAATGGTACGTTGTTCAAATCTTTCACTTATTTTTCCTTCCAGAAATCTCATCCGCCCTCACCTTTCAATTGTTCTGACGAAGGGGACGTTGTTGAAAACATTCACTTGACTTTTAAGGAAATAAAATTGGTGCCGGAGGTCGGAATCGAACCGACACGGGCTTGCGGCCCGCGGGATTTTGAGTCC